>JAGRNC010000404.1 GCA_020440935.1 Leptospiraceae bacterium
AGAGCAGTAGGAATAGCAAAGCCAGCAAACGATTGAGCAATCGCTGCTTTCCCAGGATAATTTGACCGACGCATTGCAGTAATCCGAGCTGCGCGCCAAAGATACTGAAGTACGCAAGCCATTGCATGGCGCATCATTGTGAGTAGCCATCGCAAAGTTGTCAAGGCCTACTGGATGCCGAAAGTCAGATCGGTGGGCATTGGTCACCGCAAAGCGCCGGTGGCACAGATATCCGGAGGTGCAACTAGTTCGATGAGCATTGGCCCGTGCAGGGCATGAATGATTTTAGCAACGCAAGGGTGGCCGGATGAAAAGGAAAACCCTCCGCTACTGGCTCCCGGATCCATACCATCAGAGGAGGCAGCTCCTGGCCTGCCGGGCGAAATAGAAAGAAACCAGTGCGAATCCGAGTGGCTTCGAATCGATCAAAATAGGTCCAGAAAGAACCTTCATAGTCAAAAGGAAAATCCGGCGAAAGAAGCGATGTCTCTTTCTCCTTTTTTAGATCCTCCACCTGGTTCGATTGCACATTTTCCAGCAACATGGTGGCCCGATTGCGAATCGTGTCCCGATCCATTCCAGAAGAGATTTCAAATAGTACAATTACGGGAATGCGCTGCGTATCTGAGTCATCGGCAGAAAATAGCACAATGGGCCTTCCCGCTGAATCCATTTTTTTTAGCTCGTCTCCCAGGTGCGCATACAGGCCTTCGGGTACCTTGAACTGCAATACAACGTCTTTGCCGCGTGAAACACTAAAATCCTGCTCCCTCTGTTGAACGGAGTACTGATTCTGCTGCTGCACTCCGGACCACGCGGCCTCGTAGGCGCTTACAATGACATACCTCTGCAATTCAATACACCAGAAGGAAACGAGAATTAAGCCAAAGAGAGTAAGCCCGGAGAAGGATAAATAGAAATAGAAGCGCTGTTTCATCAGCAACAATACGACCATGAGCGCCGCTAGAAAGCCCCAGAATAGGAGAGGTAGTCCTCCCTCCGCGAAATACGAATCGATCAGGATTCCTGCCAGAATAAGTAGCGAAAGCAGGCCTTCCAGGATTAAGGATTTGCCGGACTGAAATCGAAGGATTAACTTGCCGAATACATAGACGAGAAGTAGCGCAGTCCACAAACCAGTAAACAGGCTTACGGGCCAGCTAATGAAAAATGGAAATGCGCTGAGTCTGGCCTCAAAAAGGAAAGCCAGGAAAATTCCGATCGCCACCGTCCAATAGATGGGGCGTGGGCGACCATCACGGAATGGACTGATTTTTTCCCTTGCATCATGTAATAGGGCCGAAAATTTATTTGCGAAGGCGGATGGTTGCATTCAAGGTTCTCAATCCATGGATCTAAAGATAGAAAAACAGGGCAATGATCTTCTGATCCGACTTTTCCACCCCAGGGTGGACGGGGATAACCTTATTCTCAGGGAATTAGAATTGGGCGAGTTTCTGGGCGCGCCTATCGGAACCCTCACCATCGATATGGCTGAGATAGAATACATTAACTCCCTGGGCATCACCGAGCTCATCAATATTCACCGCCGCTTCAGCGAATCAAATTCAGACGGATTCAAACTGGTCTTGAAAAACGTAGATCGAAAGATTGCAACAATTCTCGAGCTTGTAGACATTCATCGTATCGCAGAAATCGATACTCGCATTCAATAGCTGTGAACTTCCGGCAAAACCCCACCGTACTTGCGACGCTTCTACTTGTATTTTTGGTGCAATGTCGGGGCTACTCCTACCGTCTGCTGCAAGGCTGGAATCGTTACGAGGTGGATTGTTGCTACGTAGAAGCAGAAGAAGGCATTTCGCTGGACCAGGTGAACTCCGAACTTCAGTGGAAGTGGCCCGAAATTCAAATTATCCACGACCGATTCTTTCCCGATGTAGATAGCAAGCCGGTTCTGGTATTGTACAAGAACCAGGAATCTTATCGCGCTCAGCTTGGCGATCTGCCGCAGAACCTTCTGGCGCATTACGAACTACAACGCCGCGCAATCCATGTCCCGCTGGACGCTCCTGCCTCTGTATGGCGACATGAAATGGCCCATCGGTATCTGCATGAGCTGAGCCCCTCCGCGCCATTCTGGTTTCAAGAGGGGCTCGCGCGTTTCATTCAGGGATATTCCACTCTGGCAGGACCCTGCGATCGCCAGTCCATGGAAGGAGAACTGCAACAATGGGTACTCCAGCGAAAGACCGACGTGGCCATCAAAACCATGGAACTTCCCGGAAATGTAGATTTCAAGGATATGCCCGAAGCGCTTAAGAAATCGGCCCTCAGTGGAGTGTTCGTCTACTTTCTCTGGACCCGGGGCGACCTACAACGAATTCTACGCTATCTGCCCAGTAACCCAAAGGCAGATCCTCTGTATCCCATTACTGGCGGAGAAAGAGGTCGGATGGAAGAACTGCGTCAACGATACCTGGATTTCCTGGAGAATCCGGTCTTCCAGGCCGCCCCGGCAAAATGCGGAGCAGATGCGGCATCCTGAATCCCGAATCGCTGCCAACCTCCCTTCCAAAGCAATGATCATTACTCCCATTCAAGTACGATTCAACGATATGGATCCCATGCGGCGGGTTAATAATTCGACCTATGGCAGCTACCTGGAACTGGGGCGATTGGATTTTTGTCAGCGATACTTGAAGATCGAAGAGCTGGAGGATATCCCCTTCGTTCTGGTCCGAGTGGAAATGGATTTGCGTGCATCGCTGAGGCCGGGAACCGAAGTAAACGTGAAAACCTGGGTATCGGCCATTGGTACGTCTTCGTGGGAATTCTCTGCACATATTCTGGGCGCAAGCGACGGAAAAATCTATGTGGAGGCGAAAACCGTACAGGTGTACTTTGATTACCGGAAAGATTGCACCCGGCCCATACCCGATGAATTTCGCGCTTTTCTGGAAAAGGAAATGAATTGATCCACTATGCGAATTGCTTGACCATTTTTTAGGCCCGTGGTTAACCTCTTCGCGTGCAATTCTTTGACAATCCGGAACAATTCAAACAGGTATCGGAAGAAGTGTTTCAGGAATTTGTGGATTCACTCTCCCCGGAACATTCCGTGGATGTAACCTATTCGTCCAACCCTCCTATCAAAAGCTGGAACGATTTTTCCGATGGGCTACGCTGGCCGTACAGCGTTGTCGCTTTCTGTCGCCTCACAGAAGATCCCGAGTACTTTGTTCCGGAATGGGCACGCCTGCCCGATTCGGTCT
>JAGRNC010000405.1 GCA_020440935.1 Leptospiraceae bacterium
AGCTGATTCCCGATTCCGATTCCGAGTGACGAATCAGTTCGCAGGCCGCAAAGGTTTGCACAAATTGAGTAAGCAGCTTGACGGTTCATCCTTGCTCTCCAGGGTTCGAGCATGACAAAGCCAGAATTGCTCGAAGCTCTCAAGAGGGCGCATGCAGACACGTGCAGCTATTTCGAATCATTAAGCCCTGACGATTTTTTTCGCTCTACCACGGGATGGACGGCTGCCGAAAATCTGGAACATCTAAGCAAGGCAACGTCGGGAACGTTGCTCGGTTTTCGTTCGCCGCGCGCTATTCTGGGACTGGCTTTTGGAAAGAAATCTTCGCGATCCTTCGATGAAGTGCGCGATGAGTACGAATCGATATTGGCGCAGGGCAGAGGCGCCGGTGCTCTCTATCAACCGCGAAGCCAGAAGGCCGATGCATCCAAACAAAAAGCAATGATCGAAAAATTCCGAAAGAGTTGCGAAAAGTTGGAGCGCGCCGTATCTTCCTGGTCCGAAGAAGACCTGGATAAATGCGGAATCCCTCATCCACTCCTCGGAAAACTATCCGGTCGCGAAATGGCGTACTTCTGCATTTTTCATCCGGCGCATCATCTGGAGAAGCTTAAGTCCAAACTGGCCACTGCAAATTAACCCAACATCAATCAGAATTCTGGGGCGGTCATCGCGACAGTCCCTTCAAGGGGCGTAGTTGATCCGGTAATTCATTGAGCCTGCCCTAGCAGTCGGTTCAAGTATCCAAAAACTATTCGGGACCGATGACCTGAGCCCTGGCACATCTCCGCGGACTTTCGCAAATTTCTCCGATTAGATGAAAAAAATTCTAGAAAATGCATCGCCCTTCGGACGCTGATTGTATAAAATATATTCTAGAATAGGAATTATGATATAATTACCGGGTATTCCCGGACATACCAGGAGCCCATGGGCAGAAATCCGAAATTTGAAGACAAGCACTTCATTTCTGCGGCGCAGGACGTGATCGCAACCGACGGTCTGGAAGGATTGAATGTGCATAAGATCGCCCGGCAAGCGGGAGCAACCACAGGATCCCTTTACCATCGATTTAGCTCTGTGGACGAACTGGCTGCAATGGCCTGGATGGAGGCCGCAGAGTCCTTTCAATCCCAGTTCGCCGTGGCCCTGTCCGGATCATCTCTGGAGCAATCCGTTCTTGCAGGGGCGCTGGTTACGCCGGAGTGGTCTCGCAAGAACCTAACAGCGGCTCGTGTACTCCTCAGGACAAGTGCGGCCACTCTGAAGCAGCAGGAATTACCGCCTGCACTGCACCGGCGACTGGGACGATTACAGAGCAACCTCCGGCGGACCATTCTAGGCTTTGCCAGTAGATTCGAAAGCAAGGCGGGCATTGAACGCATCGAGCTGTTTCAGTTCCTTTTGGCAGATATGCCTCTGGCAGCGGTAACACCGTATCTGAAGAGGGGCGAGAGTCCCCCCGATCGCGTGAACAAGGTGATTCGCACTGCGATTTCTGGATTTTATAAACAACTAAAGAAATAAGGGGCGGAACGATGAAAGTGAAAAATGTGCATGAGCGGAGAATCAGCGGAAGCGGCGAATCTATGGAACGTATTTTTGAGAGTCTGGGGACTCGAAATGATTGTATCTGGCCACGAAACTGGCCCCCAATGCGATTGAAGCCTTCTAAAGGAAATCTGGGACGGGGCGGGCATGGCCCTATTCGCTATCGAGTCATCGAACATGTTCGCGGCAAAAGAATAGTTTTTGAATTCGAGCAGGAAGGACTCTCTCGAGGACTTGTAGGTGTTCATTATTTCGAATTGCTGACTGAAGGCAACGGTGAATTTATTATCAGACATGTGATAGATGTCAGGCTTAGATGGCCAGCCTTCTTACTCTGGCCGATCCTAATTCGTCCATTGCATGATGCGCTTCTGGAAGATGCGCTGGACAACTTCGAATCGGCGGTATCGGCGATGCCTGAAAATGCGAAGTCCGTCCACAGTCCCTACGTTAGCTTACTGCGCATGGCAGTGGGGCGTTAGAAATCTAGGGAACTTCATTGCTTGAGAATGAGTTTATTGCAAGAGTTTTATGCCTTCCATCGGAGCAATTCGCCGCGCTTATAAGCGTTCCCGATATTCTAATGGGATTACTCCTCTGGTTCTGTGCTAATTTATTTTTATCGTCGACCTATGAAATATAAAAAAATACTGTAGAATCATGGGTGGGTGGTCGTCATAAGGCCAATGAGAAATGCATCTACTACACTTCTTGGGATAATCTTTCTTCTCGGAATAGCCAGTTGCGGGTCCGACGACGGGAATCAGTCCACTGTTACTGCCGCGGTCCTAATTCTTGCGAATAATAGTAGCGCGAATAATAGTAGCTCCAGCGCTACTTGTGCCAACAGCGATTATTGTCGCATATTTGTCACTGATAGTGGCACACAGGGGAGTCGCAGTGGAATTTCGGGCATGGATTCCTTTTGCTCTTCGGATGCGAACAAACCGTCTGGGGACGCTACCTGGAAGGCCCTGGTGGTGGATGGAACCAGCCGCATCGCTTGCACTACAGCAAACTGCTCGGGAGGCACCAGCGAGCATACAGATTGGGTGTTAAAATCCAGCAAAGAATACCGACGCACCGATGGAACGACGGTGATCGGAACGACTACAGCCAATGGCATCTTTTCCTTTCCTCTTACCAATCAAGTAAAATTAAACGAAGGAATTACTATTAATTGGACTGGATTGCTCACCAATTGGAGTACCGGTAGTGACTGTGCGAATTGGACCGACGCCACAGCTAGCGAATTTGGAAATGAGGGGAAATACGGTGAAGTTGACTCCAAACTCATCTCTGATGGTTCGAAGGAATGCAACAATCTTCGCAGGATTATCTGCGTGGAGCAATAGGCTCGGCTCCTCCCGGGCATCCGTGCCATTCGGAGAACCTGTCCATCTGTGGACATCTCCTCGCGGACTCGATGCGATATTCAATCGGAGAAGGCCCTCACGCTTCGCGTTCGGGCTGCTCACTTTGGTCGCCCTTTGGTCGCGTAGTCGAATCCATTTTATTTAGGGAAGCTCAACATTGGCCGGGCTGAGGCCGCGCTTTAACAAGTAGAAGAGGTAAAACAATGCAACTGAACATGCCTGAAGCAACCGACAATGCGCTGGCCATTCTGCGAAGTGGTGTGAATTTTCAATGGTACGTCATCGCACTTCTGGCGTTGA
>JAGRNC010000406.1 GCA_020440935.1 Leptospiraceae bacterium
GAGGGCCTCGGAATTAGACAGTCCACCGAAACGACTGCGGAGAGGAAATGATCGCTAAAAAGAATCGAGGCTTCCGGTTCTGGCCCACAGGAATTGTGTTTGTGGACCCGGATACCGATCCCAATGTTCCTTGACCGGGACCGCCCCATCAGAAGCATTCGAGCATGGAGAAGGATTCTCTCTATTATCTAGTCCGGGATACCGTGGCTACCTACGCCGAACGGCCATGCTACTGGGTGAAACCGGACAACCAGAGCTTTGCTGCGGTCACGTATTTTAGCTGGCGCGCCGATATGAAGCGCTTTCAGGCCTACCTGCTATATGATCTTGAAGTTGCCCACGGGGAAAAAATCGGCTTACTGTGCGATAACCGCTACGAATGGAACTTGCTGAGCCTGGGAATAGGATCCATTGGCGCCGTAGACGTGCCCCGGGGTTGCGATGCTACCGAGCAGGATATTGAATTCATTCTAAACCACACCGAATGTCCGGTACTGATCGTGGAGCATGAAAAGATGCTTCGCACCATTCTGAAGCTGCTGCCAAAACTTCCTTCGCTAAAGCATATTATTAGCATCGATCCTCCTGAAAAACACAAGAAACTGGAAGAGCATGCAAAGGCGCTTCAGTCGGCAGGAATTAAGCATCATTTTCTCGTCGATATGCTCGACCGCGGCGATGAGCTCTTGCAGAAACACGGCGAAGCGCTACTGCGCCGTCGCGGCGAAGCCATAGCTCCTGGCGATCTAGCAACTATCATTTACACCAGCGGCACCACGGGAACGCCAAAAGGTGTAATGTTGGAGCATCGCAGCTTTTGCTGGGAAGTATCGCAAATGCAGCAAGTGCTTCCCATGAGCGAAGTCGACCGAGTGGTTATTTTTCTTCCGCCCTGGCACATCGCCGAACGATTGCTGGAAGTAACCCTGATTGCATGCGGAGCAAGTATGGCGAACTCATCCATTATTGCTCTGGCCGGCGATCTGGCCGCCGTCAAACCAACGGCGCTTGTTTCCGTTCCGCGCGTCTGGGAGCAGTTGCATAAGCGGGTGATGGACAACGTCCGGAAGCAACCCGAAAAGCGCCAGAGGTTGTTTCATTTCGCGGCAAACGTTGCGCAGACGCGGATGGACATTGTAGATACCCTGGCCGACCGTTTCGCAGAGACCGAAGAAATTACTCCTCGGGAAAGAATGATCCGTAAGCTCATCGCTCTGGCTCTTCTGATTCCTTTTGGGGCGTTGAACATAGTTGCGCAGATCATACTCAAAAAAGTTAAAAGCATCTTTGGCGGCTCCCTGCGCTTCGCCATATCCGGAGCTGGCGCTCTTCCCGAGCATGTCGCTGTATTCTTTCGCGCCATCGGAATTCCCATTCTGGACGGTTACGGAATGACGGAAACCACCGGTGTTGCCGCCATCGGCCGTCTGCCCTGGCCTCGACGGGCTTGCGTAGGTGAGCCTTTGCCAGGGGCACAGGTGCAATTGCGCGACGATCAAGGAAAGCCTATTACCACTCCTGGAGTGAAGGGCGTTGCATGGCACAAGGGCCCGCATGTTATGCGCGGGTATTATAAGAACCAGGAGAAAACCGACGAGATCATGAAGGATCGTTGGTTAAACTCTGGCGATATCTTTGTTTGGACTACGGCCGGAGAGATCAAATTTGCGGGCCGGGCAAAGGATACCATTGTGCTGGCGGGCGGCGAAAACGTCGAGCCAGGTCCCATCGAAATTCGTCTGGGCGCCAGCGAATTTATTTCCCAGGTTATGGTGGTCGGCCAGGATCGAAAAACCCTCGGAGCGCTTATCGTACCCAATCGCGACCGCGTAAAAGAGGAACTGGGCGCATCCATGGATATTCCCGAGGATCTGGCCGACTGCAACAAGCACACGGATCTACATAAGTTCTTCGCCGGTATCGTCAAGGATGCAGTGAGCTCGCAAAATGGCTTTAAAGCATTCGAGAAGGTGACTACCTTCGCTTTTCTTCCCAAAGAATTGGAGAAGGGCAAAGAGATGACCGAAACCATGAAGATTAAGCGAAATGTAGTCCTGGACCAATACGAATCCTTGATTGGCCACATGTACGATCATCATGGTCTGTAATTTGCATTTGGCGGTTCGGCGGACTAATTTTTTCTGTTTCGTATGTTACTCTTGATTTCACCCGCGAAGCGATTGGCCGAGCGAAGTGTTCCCGCAGCAAGTGAGATGCGCTGGGAGCCGCCCATGTTTGAGGAGCGCTCTCGCGCGCTGGCTCAGATCATGAAGAAGTTTTCGGCGGCCCAACTGTCGGAGCTTATGGATGTGAGCTCCGACATTGCTCAGCTCAATCGCGATCGATTCCGCAATTTTCCCGCCAGCTTCTCCAACGGCAGCACTCTGCCAGCTATTGCGCAATTTCAGGGCGATGTGTACCAGGCTATGAACGTAGAGAGCTACACAAAGGCGCAAATGGAATTTCTGCAAAATCATGTATTAATCCTTTCCGGCCTGTACGGACTACTTCGCCCATTGGACAAAATGCATCCCTATCGTCTGGAAATGGGTACCAGCCTCAAAGGCCCCGGTTTCAATAGTCTTTACCATTACTGGGGCAAAACCATAACCTCTACAATACAGGATCGGATTCACCGTACCGGAGAGAAGGCTCTTCTTAATCTTGCTTCCAAAGAATACAGCCGTGCGGTCAAATTCAAGGATCTGGACATTCCCGTGATTGGCGTGGATTTTCTGGAGCTTCGTTCCGGCAAATGGAAGACTGTGTCTTACAATGCGAAGCGTGCGCGAGGGCTCATGCTGGATTGGATCGTAAGGAATCGCATCAACGATATCGAAAAGGCGAGATCCTTTCGCGATGGGTACGCCTTTGATGAAGAGAAAAACGAACCCGGCCAAACTCGCTGGATATTCAAAAAGATAGACTAGCGGACCAGAATGCAGACTTATAAGGGTCTCTGCAAGCAGAGCAGGCCATCGATGGGGGATGCCGCTGCGGGACAGCTTGCCCCTTCCATATTGATTCTATCCTGGAATTTCGCCGTATCGGCCTGCAGGAATTACCCGGCCTTTCGCCGATGTCGCGCTTCCGAGCGCGCTACAATCTGCTTTTGAATCTCTGATGTTCCTCCGCCAATCTCTGCAATCTTGATGTCTCTGTAGAGACGGGCCACTTTGAATTCTTCCATATAGCCCGCCCCTCCATGGAT
>JAGRNC010000407.1 GCA_020440935.1 Leptospiraceae bacterium
GGCCGTCTTGCAGGCCGAGGCCAGAATCATGGCAAGAAAGATAGAAAGGGAGATTCGGAGTCGCATGAGTAAAATAGTCCAGATCCGCCGAACACTGGCAACCAATTTCGGTTTCTACTTTTGGATTGGCGCCACATCCATTCGCGCTGGACTTCGATGTAGCGCTCGGCGTACCGCTCCTTTGCTACTTTGCAGCGTTGTTTTATTCACCCAATGCAGCGCCCCGGGCCCCGTTCTGAATGAACCCGAAGGTCCGGTTTTTCGTCCAGGCAAAGAAATACTATTCGCGCTCGAACCGCTGCAACAACGCTATCAGATCAACGTGGCTGCTCGATGGATCGTTTCGCCGGACGGGCACAGCACAATCTGGCAACTGTCTGTACCCAGGGACGGTGGGTATAGACTTTTGAAGTACGAGGGTACGGCATACGGTTCGCCCAATTCCGCGCTGGTCTTTCGTCCGAAGAAGTGCTACATTTACGGCCAGAACGCTCCCGACGATCGCAGCGTTCCCATGGAGGTCTGGCAATGCGATCATCTGGCCGTGCAATTTGATCCTTCCGGCGAATGCGATGGATGCCTTCGCGCAGGACCGGAAAGTGGATCTTCCGAATCCGAAAGCTCAGAGTTTCTTTTTGGCCGCATGGCCAAACCACTAAAACAGGGGATATACCAGGGGAAAAAAGTGGATGCAGCCGAAAGCCATACTCAGGCATGGTACTGGGGTGTTTTTCCGGAAGGGATGACCATCGACACTGCAGGCCTTCCGACCAATATAAAGACCGGGGATCGAATCAATGGCTTTGTAATCGTGTATAGCACGGAGAGCCTCCCCGAAGAAATTCGACTACCGCTGCGACGAAGCTCCAGCGATCTCTTATAAGTCGTCCGTTCTTCGAATCGATTCCCAGACAGATTTTGAGGGAGATTCCTATGCCTACAATTGAGGAATATGTAAATCAAATCCGGGACCTGGCCATTATCCCGCCGGTGCTTGTTTCGGTACTGAGCCTTCCGGACAATACCGATCTCTCTTTTGAGAAGCTAGAAAACATGGTCCAGTCAGATCAGGTCCTGGTTGCACGAATGCTCAAGCTGGCAAATTCCCCTTTCTACAGCCGGGGCAATCGGGTCAGCGGGATTCGTCAGGTCATTACCCGATTGGGTTTTCGCACAGTTCGCTCCATGGTTGCCATCGCTCTGGCTGACTCGATCTTCATGCATGGCAACTACCGAAAGTTCAAAGATGAAGTGTGGAGCCACTCCATTGCGACCGGGGTTGCCAGCCATTACCTGGCCCATGACTACAATATGAAAGACCAGGAAGATTTTGCGCTGGTAGCGGGGCTGCTTCTGGATCTGGGCAAGGTAGTCCTGAACTCCCTGGACAGAAAAAAATACATTGAAGTGCTTACGGAGTATTTGCAAGAAGGACAGACGAAGCCAATCGAAGAGATTGAAGAGCGCTTGTTTCAAGTTCGCTCCGAAGTCATTGCAGTAGAAGCGGCGCGTATCTGGCAGCTTCCGGCCGCAGTGATTGAAATTCTCGAACAGAGGCCTCAGAAAATAGAAGAACAAAAGGACCTGTCCCGACTATTAAACCTGGCCGATCTGTTGGTGCGAAAACTTGGTTTTGGAAGATTCCAGGCGCATCACGAGAGCGAACTGGACATCTACGCAGAATTTTACGGAATCGATCTAAACGATCAATATCTGCAGGCAAAGAAAAAGCAGATCGAATCGGATGGATTGTACCAATTCTGCCTGAGTCTGTAGCGATTAGCGCACCAGGTCTGGTCCTTTTCCCTAAGGAAGAGAAATGCAAGACCTGGATACGATCCGATTAAACTTTAATCCCGAAAGCTTACTACTTTTGAATGTAATTCTGGGGCTGGTCATGTTTGGCGTCGCCCTGGATCTCACGGTTCATGATTTTAAGCGAATCCTCAGAGCGCCTCTGGCGCCGGTTATTGGACTGGTAAGTCAATTTGTGTTGTTGCCGGCCCTTTCCTTTGGCCTCATCTATGTTCTTGATCTCAGGCCTTCCCTGGCGCTGGGAGTGCTTCTGGTGGCTGCCTGCCCTGGGGGAAATATTTCCAACTTCATTGCCCATTTGGCCAAAGGCTCCACGGCTCTTTCTGTAAGCATGACCGCCATGTCCACGGCGCTTGCCATCTTCATGACTCCGTTTAACATTACTTTCTGGGCCAGTCTGAATCCAGGAACCAGGGCCATGCTCACGCAGATAAATGTGGATCCTCTGGATTTGTTTGGAACCGTACTGATGCTTCTGGGTGTTCCCCTTGTGGCAGGAATGTGGATTCATCATAAATATCCGGCCGTCGCACACAAGCTACGAAAGCCTTTCCGCATCTTTTCGCTGATTTTCTTTGGGCTGTTTGTAATTGGAGCGCTGGCAGCGAACTGGGCGAACTTCATGAAATACATTGGCGCCATCTTCGGGCTTGTGCTGGTTCACAACGCCATTGCCATATTCCTTGGATATTCGTCTTCGTTTCTTGCCCGACTCGAAGAACAGGACCGCAGGGCCGTGGCCATCGAAGTGGGAATCCAGAACTCGGGCCTGGGACTGGCCTTGATTTTTACATTCTTCAATGGGAACGGAGGTATGGCTCTGGTGGCAGCCTGGTGGGGTATCTGGCATATAGTGGCCGGTATGACCATGGCAGCCTTCTGGTCGCGATTTCCGCCCAAAGGCCAATCCGTAAACTAACAATGCATGCACTTTGATTTTAGAGATGCGCTAATCATCGCCGCTCTGGTCGGCCCTGGCATTACCGCCGGTGCCATTGCGGGTTTTGGCGGAATGGTGCTTACCCTGGCCGCGGGCAGCCTGCTCTATCCGCTGGATCAAATTACCGCCATCGCCCTTCTGGCCAATCTATTGATCAGCGCTTACGTTCTGGGCAGCGATTTAAAGCATGTCGATCGAAATGTGCTATTAAAACTCATACTGCCGTTCATGGTACCGGGCGCCATTGCCGGGGCCCTGTTTCGCGATTATCTAATCCCTCTGCCCGCGGTACTTGGCGCTTTTCTTCTAATACTAATCCCCTACCGCTACTACCGCGAAAAAAGAGTGCAAAAGGAAAACGCAGAAAGCAACACCGAATCCTTGCAAGCTCCAGGGCCGGCCCCGGCGCAATCGATTCAAACGGCACCCGCCAGGCTCTGGACCCTGGGGGCCG
>JAGRNC010000408.1 GCA_020440935.1 Leptospiraceae bacterium
CATTGATGGAGCAAAACCCGTGGCAGGCGGTTCAGAATAACATAGGGGGCACGCGCAACGTGGCCACGGCGGCGGGATCGCATGGCGCCGAACGGTTTGTGCTTATCTCCACGGACAAGGCCGTGAATCCGACTAACGTCATGGGCGCCACAAAGCGAATATGTGAGATGACCTGTACCGATGCGCAGCAGGATTATCCAGATACGCGCTACATTGCTGTAAGATTCGGAAACGTTCTGGGTAGCACCGGCAGTGTCATACCATTGTTTAAGAAGCAGATTGAAGCCGGGGGACCAGTAACGGTGACCCATCCGGATGTGCGAAGATACTTCATGTCCATACCCGAAGCCGTACAGCTTGTTATGCAAGCAGCGGCCATGGGTACCGGCGGCGAAGTTTTCGTTCTGGAAATGGGTGAGCCCGTTAGAATTGTAGATCTTGCCCGCGAAATGATAGCGCTTTCCGGCTTTATTCCAGAGAAAGAAATCAAAATCGTATTTAGCGGACTGCGCGATGGCGAAAAGCTATACGAAGAATTGCTGACCGATGCTGAGTCAACGATGGCTACTTCCCATCCCGGTGTGCGGATCGCGCGGCTTTCCCGGAATCAAGATGACTTTCGATCAAAGCTGGAGTCCCTTTTGAAAAGCGGCGCCGGCACAACGCGTACAGATCTGCTGGAACAGATCCGCAAACTCGTACCCGAATATGGGCCGGCCATTGAGGAAAACCGACGCCGATTACGCCTGATCCAGTGAACAGTTCCTCCTGAAACGCTACTGGTCAATGCGCACTGCTCATTGCCGACTGGAAATTTACAGTCCTAAATCATGGCAGCTTTTCCACTGCTTCTTCCGGTTTTACGGACTCGTAGCGGCAAATCAGACGAGGATCGGGCACGCCTGTGATCACTTTTGGCATTGAGCATTGAAACGGAATCGTTTCTTGGCCATCGGGACCTTTCAGAACGAACTGACCATCTCCCCTGAGTAATGGGTACCGAAGCCCTTGATCAGTGCGTTCCAGGTGTCCTACGTTTTCGAATATGCGATAACGCTCCTTCAGATTCTTACTGTTCCAAAATGATACGGCCCCCGCAATAACGATAATGACGATGGCGACGCCGCCCAGGATATACCCTCGCGCTTTGCCTCTGTTGGCCTTCGCATTCCGTTCGGAACGCAGCATTCGTTCCGATAGAATGCCTGGCGCAAATATTGCGAGCCAGAAATTTAGCTGAACCCCACGAAGATACCACCATTCTTGAAAGGCGCCATATGCTAGAATGGCGCCTAAACCTGCCCAGATAAGGGCCGGGGCTAACCTCTCCCCACGAGCCAACCAGTGGTGGCATATTCGCATTGTTCGAACAACCAGATATGTCATAAATAGAAAGCCGGCAATTCCCATGCCCGAGAGCACTTGAAGCATGAAATTATGTGTGCTACCGTAGGTTCTCTGAAAACCAAGCGAGCGAAGTACAGTGTCATTCCAGAATCCAAAAGATTCGACCCCGCCGCCGAAAATCGGCGAAAGAAGCCACACTTTGAAACCGCTTTCGTAGAGCTCTGCTCGCTGGCCCAGAAGGGGACGCATCGATGGAAAGTAACAAAGAAATGGGATGCTCAGAACAAGCAAGCCAAGAAAGATGGAACTCCACATGGGAGCCGAACTCTTTCTTAGTATCGCGCTTAATCCAATTACAAGTAGCCCTAGAAATACCAGGGATGCCACGAGGCCGGCGCGGGCGCCCGTCACGAGCGAGCAGTACAGGAGCAGACAAGCCGAAACTGCTGCCAGAGTGCGACGTAGTGGGAGCGGTCGCAATGATGTTAATGCCACGCCAAGAATCGGCAGAGCCGATACAAGAAAAATCATGAACCAACTCCGATTCCAGAAGAGCGAGTTTGGAGCGAATTCAAGGGCAGGGGCCAGCCATCCAAGATCGGCCAGATGTGAAGGCGCGCGATCCACATAACCATCGAGAAAGACATGATATTTGTCCAGAGCTCGGCCAACACCTGGTATCCAGCATTCCAGGAGGCCAAGGCCGGCCGGCAGAAAGAAAGTTCCGGTCAGTAAAATGGCTGTTGAACCCGACTCCAATGTGCGCCATTCAGACAAATATAGGGCTGCGAACAGGGCGCAGAGGATGCCGGAAATTGCAACGCGCACTGAGTAGTGAGGAAGCCATTCGCTGGCCGTCAAAAAATAGATTGGAGCGATCTTATATCCTTCGAACGATTCGACTAGATAATACGCCCCTGAAAACGAAAGTATAGTAACCAATACAAAGATACTCAGTATAATTGTATAGAGTCTAGGAATAGTCGCCGGGTTTTCCTGTCTTCCTTTGCATCGGAGCAAACCGCTTGTAGCAACGAGCAGCAAAATATCAAAAATCTCCATAAAGCGACCGCCAGGATGATTTCCAAAAAATGCACCCAAACTTATAAGTAATGTGCCGCCGAGCACTGGTCGCCAAAAAGAGATCGCCGCAAAGCAGCCGACGATTGTGAGAAAACCAAAGAAAATCCGCGGAGGATAATAGGCAGAAATTGAGGTCGAAAAGTAGGCAGCAGCAGCCGCAAACAGGAACCAGAGATTACATACTGGTTTGAATCTGACCTTAAAATTAGCTATAGCAAGCACAGTCACAGATACCCTAGCTGTCAGTGCTTGTCCGGGCAGCGCAAGGAAATATTGGCGGGCCCATCAATGGACAATTTGCATATCCCCGGTTCGACCAGGGACCTTCGGATGATCCCGGCCGGATCGCCGATGCCCCCATGATCGTCCTTTCCGTCAATTTGTTGTAATCTCCACCGACAAAACCCTTTGAAGTCATCACTGGTAGCGCATATTCGATAGCTCTCTCTGGCCTTGACAAGTAGGCCTGCTCGCTTCGCAGGTTCTTTCTCTACCAGAGCATACGCGAGTGCAAGCTCTCCCTGGAGCTGAGCTATTGTGCTATCGGCGCTGGGAGCATTGGAAAGGTCCGATGGCACTTTTCTTAAATTTGATACCTCGGGTCGATGTATTAGAATCATGTCTCCCGTCGGCATTTCCGAAACGAGTTCCGCGAGCATGGATCGAAGGCGCACAACCTCCGAGGAGCGGTATCCGACGAGAGCCGTCCATAGGGACATGGACAATATCAAGACTCCGACTGTTGCGGTCCCCCCGCGAAGCCGTCTTTTGGATCGCA
>JAGRNC010000040.1 GCA_020440935.1 Leptospiraceae bacterium
CCATGAATGACCTTCCCATCGAGTTTAAGCCCGAAGGAATCCTCATTCTCTGCGAGAACAACGATGTTCCCGGTGTGGTTGGCTCCATCGGTCAATTTCTGGGCGAAGAAAAGATCAACATTGCAAGCATTGAGCTGGCGCGCAGCGCGGCGGGCGGCACAGCAAGATCGGTGCTGGTTGTGGACGAACTTCTAAACCCGGATCAACTGAATCGTATGAATCAGCTAAGCCATATCATTTCGGCCATCCAGGTTGATCTGCAAAGCAAGTAGCCGGATCCAAAGCAAAGCATCAGAGTTTCGATGGGACCACAGTGGCCATCGATTTGTAAAGGCCCTTCGGGGCCTTTTTCATTTGTTGCGTTACCAGATTCTTTGCGATTTCGCTCGCGCAAGAATACAGGCCGCGCTCCGGAGTGCACAGATGCAGGTATACGGGCGACATAAAGACACCAATACGGCGGTTAAGAAGTCCTCTACGTCCGCCGTGGCTGTAACGTTCGTTTTACGGAACCGCTTTTCTCTGGAATCCTAAGTGGCCGGTTTCGGTGCCTGGGCAAAATGCACATGGACTGTGCATTCCTGCGATGCTTCGACCGGCCTGATCGTCCCGGCTCAATCAGTGCAGGATGGCGCAATTGGAATAATCTGGAGCAATTCCGCTATTTTCTGTTGCGCATTAATTCACCGCATGGTCTAAGTGGCGGCAACAAACATTAGACGTAATTTGGGGTGCATGGATGGAACAATCGGACGTCGGGGGAAGCGAACAGGGGCGCCGCCCCCAGGCAGTAAAAGTCAAATGGTATAAGAGTCTTACATTTCTCATCCTTTTTGCGCTGACGCTGGTGCCATTATGGGATCTGGGTGGCATTGCATTGATCATGACCACCGAGGGACGCGACCTCGTAGTTAAAGAGAGTTCACGGCTGATTGAGCAACTGGGCAACAATGCCATCATGGAAATCGGTCGGAGGTCCAGGGAAATTGAAGCATTGACCAGGTCCCTGGCTACCATGGGCGCCACCCTGCCCCGCAATGAGCAAACCTTTCGCACAATGCTGCCTCCGGTCATCGACTTTGGACAGGATAATGCTGTGGCCGGTGGAGGAGTCTGGCCCGAGCCTTTCAAGTTTAATCCATCCATAGAAAAACGTTCCTTCTTTTACGGCCGGGATGAAAGCGGCTCGCTGCAATACTTCGATGATTACAATCATGGCCGCGGATATATCCACGATGAATGGTATCCAGTGGTTCGTTACTCCCAGCCGCAACGATGCTTCTGGAGCAAATCCTACATGGATCCCTATTCCTTTCAGCCCATGGTTACTTGCACTGTGGCCATCCGCAAAGGCGCCGCATTCGAAGGAGTGGCGACTATCGATCTAAAGCTGGAGGGATTGCATGCATTAATGGAACGCATCCGGGAAAAAACCGGCGGTTATGTGTTTCTGTTGGATCGGAATAATCGATTCCTGACTTTTCCCGAGCCCTCCCTGGTTAAGGAAGTCTCTGTCGATTCCGACGGAAATCGAAGCGAAGAGTTCATTAGCGCGGCAGACTATGCGAAAAAGCAGCCACTGTTTGCGCCCATTGCGCAGGCGGTGGCCTCTATGAACCGCGACATTCTGGACCAAGCTCAACAATCGGACCGTTATTCGGCCGACATTGCCGCACAGATCGATGCGGACAGCGATCAAATCAATCGCGAAGAGGCGGAATTCATCTCGGCTGTTATCGCCGATCCAATGAAGGAACGGACAAAACAGAGCTTTCTGTACCGAAAATTCACCATACCCGACGACTGGCAGGCGCATGAGGAAAGCATCGTCTTTCTTTTTCATGTTCCGCAGTCCTACTGGAAGCTGGTAGCGGTCAAACCTATGTCAGAAGCGGGCGCTGTGGCCTCGCAGATCAACCGTGTTCTCATTTCCATGATCATGATTACCATTCTTGTTGGAGTGGCCATCGCGGCGGTATTACTACATCTTTTCTTTACGAAGCCCATTAAACTCACCGTTTCTGGCGTGGAACGAGTGGGCGAGCTAATTCAGCAGAAATCTTTTGATCGATTGAGCGAGCACCGTATCCCTATCGCCGGCGAAAATGAAATGGGACAGCTGGCGCACGTGATCAATGAACTGGGTTCAGAACTGGAAGGCAGTTACAAATCGCTGGTCGAACTGAACGAAGACCTGGAAAAGAAAGTAGAGCAGCGCACCGAGGATCTGGAGAAGTCCCTATCCGAAGTAAGCGAATTAAAGTTTCAACAGGATGGGGATTATTTTCTCACTTCCTTATTAACGCGCCCGCTCACCGTTAATCAGGTAAATAGCGAGACTGTGCGCGTGGATTTTCTAATGCGTCAGAAGAAACGATTCTCCTTTCGGCATTGGTCGGAAGAGATCGGCGGGGATATGTGTACGGCGCATTCCATCAAACTGCAGGGCAAGGATTACACCGTGGTCCTGAACGGCGATGCCATGGGGAAATCCATTCAGGGTGCGGGCGGCGTTCTGGTGCTTGGATCGATCTTCGAAGCAAACATCAAGCGGACCAGGCTGTCCGGAGAAATTCAAAAGCAATCTCCGGAGCGATGGTTGAAGAATGCATTTTCCGAAGTCCAGGGTATCTTTGAGTCATTCAACGGAAGCATGCTTGTTTCGCTCATTCTGGCAGTTATCGACGATGCCACCGGCACGGTATACTACATCAATGCAGACCATCCTCGAACCGTTATTTTGCGCGACGGTGTGGCCAGCTTCGTTGAAGACGAAAACCCGCAAAAGCGCGTAGGAATCGAAATATCCGAAGGTAGATTGGGAGTCCAGGTTCTGCGGCTCAGACCCGGCGACATCATGATTACGGGCTCCGATGGTCGAGATGACCTCCAGGTGGGCACCGATGAGCAGGGAAACCGAATCATTAACGAAGATGAAACACTTTTTCTGCGGGACGTGGAATCCAGTAAGGGTGAACTGGAGGCTCTGACCAATGCCATTGGGAGCCGCGGCGAATTGACCGATGACCTCTCCTTGCTTCGTATTTCCTACATGGAAAATCAACCGGCCAGCGTAGAAGAAAGCCCTTCGGTTGTTCTGGAGCGCGCTCGTAAGGCGGTGGAGATGGACAAATTGCAGGATGCCCTGGCGATCCTGGACGAGGCCGTGGGCGCTCAGTATGATCAACGAATGATTCGTAAGAATCAGATTCGAGTACTACGAAAAATGGGCGAAACGGCCCGTGCTGCGGATGAATCCTCCCATTATATTGCGGAATATCCCTGGGATACAGACTTCTTGAATACTGCAATGAGGGCCTTTGCCGCGGCCCATCGATTGAGGGAAGCAGTAGAGGTGGGCGAACGGCTGCGCGCGCGGAGACCCACCGATAACAAGAATTTGCAGTTTCTACAGAAGATCTATGAATCCCTGGGGAATGCGGAACGGGCCGCCTATCTAAGTCGCCGCATTGAGTCGGCGACCTAGTAATTTGGCAACCTGGACCATTGCGACAGCGAATGCCCCTTGTTTGGAAGACAATGCCTGATTTATTCGGGCGATCCTGAGGGCATCGCTCGGGCCCCTGGAGGTGCCGCTCGGCTGCCTGGAGGCACCTTTGGATTTCTTTTCTGGCTAGCGGCTCTTCATGGCCTCTGCCAGAGATTCCGCCCTTTCGCGCAATCGCAGAGAAATGTCGTTCAAATCCTGATTGGTGGCATTTAATGTACCCGCCATCTCGGAGATTCGGTGCACTGTATCCTTTCCTTCACGCATGGATACTACCTGGTCGGCCGTTTCCACGGCAATCTCCCTGGACCGTTCATTGAGATCGCCCGCATGGCGATCCAGTTCATCAACGACGCTGTGCTGCTTTTCTACCGATTCACCCATAGTATGCAGACTGCGTCTCACTTTTTCAATATCATCAGCAAGCCGTCGCACAAATTCGCCGGTGGATGCAGCCGAGTGCGATCCTGCATCGATGCTGCGCTGCATTTGATCTACTCTTTGCGATATCTCGCGGCTCCGACCTCCAGTTTGTTCGGCCAGTTTGCCCACTTCATCGGCTACTACAGCGAACCCACGACCCAGATCGCCGGCGCGGGCCGCTTCAATTGACGCATTCAAAGATAACATGTTAACCTTTTCCGTAATGTCCCCTATCACTTTCACCAGACCGGAGATGGACTGCCCGCCCTGCTCAATTTCTGCAATATGGTTTTGCAAAATAGACAGGTTCCTCTGGACCTGGTCGAATACTTCCTTCATTTCTTCTACGGATGCGGTACTGGACTGCGCCTGATTTAAGAGTCCTTCGTGGGCAGAACGCAGATTGGCCACCTTTCGCTGCATTTCCACGCCTGCCTGTGACTGTGACTCCATACTGCCGTGAATTCGATCAGTAACGGCTGCAATGGATTCAATGGATGCCGCCACTTCTTCGCTGGCCGTTGCCTGATCCGAAGACATGTTCGAAAGTTGGTCCACAAGGGCAGACTGTTTCTGCGAAAGGTCCTGCAACTCGGCCGCGGTCGCGGATGCATCGCCCAGCATTTGTCGAAGGGCCTGTCCGCTGGCTTCGAGGTCGGCCTGCTCCTTGTGCAGGCTGTCGTTCAACTCGCGAATCCGATCTGCCAACCCCAGGGATAATAGGACTACTTGAATTACCAGCCCCACAGGGATGGCCATCTCGGTGGCCATGTTCGACGGGAGCCACCCGGGTACAGTGCAAGCAAATAGAATGACACTGAACAGCAATACGCTCCATGCGATCAGGAAAATCCTGGCCGGGCGGAATCCATGCCGCACACCCTTAATGGCCGTCCAGAGTAGAACCGGCACATAGGCAACAGTCAAAAGCATTCCGGCCAGTACAGACCACAGATACTGGGGAATAAAAGACGTTGGTAGAAGCGCCAAACATAGAAAGGTGAAGATACGGTTAATCTTAAGCGCGCGCTGCGAGTATCGTCCAGGATCCAGAAAATCGAGCACAAATAGGTTCAAAAAGAATAAGCTAAAGGACATCCCAATCGGTACTGATCGTTCCGAAAGATAGGGCACGGATCCAAGCCCCGCCAGGTTTATGATTCCGCTTAGCGATGCGACGAAGACAATAATGGAGAATAAGTAAGCGCTATAGACCAGATACACTCGCTCCCGCAATGAGGTCCACAGTAGAAAGTTGTACAGAAGTATTATCAGAATGCCTCCATAGTAGAGGCCAGCGATGAGGCGCAATTCGGACGCGCTCTGGTAAAAAGCTTCCGGCTTCCAGAGACTCACCGGAAATTTTATGGAATCCCCGCTCCTGGCGCGAACGTACACTTCCAGCACCTGCCCCTGCGCAATCTCCACCGGTACGACAAAGCCGGGATCGGCATAGGGCCTGGTAGAAAACGGTCGGCCTCGGCCAGTATGGAACTCATGTCCGTCGCCGATATAGATGTCCAGTTCGTCGAACAACGGATGCGAAAAGGACAGCAGCCACCGCGCATCCGCAATGCGCCCTTCCAGGCGAAATCGAATCCAGACTGCTCCCGTATGCAATCCTAGCGACATTCCTTTGCCTGCCAGACTGGTAAATGGTCGATTTCGGACCTCTGGATAGGTGGCTTCCGCTCCGACATCAATCCATGCATCCACCGCCGAGTCAGGTACAACCACGGGGCCGTCCAGGTTGGAAGCCAGAGGGAGCGGATTTGCCTGAAGCAGCCCGCAGGGAGCAATAGATAGAGCCAGACAGATCCACAGCGAAAGGCGCATGCCGGGAGCCTGTTCCAACCGCCCCCAGAGGAAAGCCTTTTTCCCGGGGATTGTACCTGGCTGGAAAATCCTTTGACTGGAAAGGCACCACGAAAGATTCGGATCTATCCGCTCCGGTAGCTCAGCTGGATAGAGTGATGGACTTCGAATCCAGAGGTCGCAGGTTCGAATCCTGCCCGGAGCACATTTCAACTTTCCGGTTGACCGTTTTTTTGCAATCGCTGTAAACTGACGGTCGGATTGGAAGGGATTTCCTTCTTTTGGAAAGAGTGACAGGGACCACATTCCCGGGAGAGATCGATGAAAACTATGGTAAAACTGCCCGGCATAGAGAATACGCCGGTTATATATAGAAATCTCAGCTTTGATGAAATCTTCGAGCATGAGAAAAAGAACGGCGAAACTTCCCTAACATCGCAGGGCGCCATGACTGTGGACACCGGCATATTCACCGGTCGGTCCCCAAAAGATAAGTTCTTTGTAAAAGAGCCCGTTGCAGAAAAAGATCTGTGGTGGGGAAATATCAATCAAGAAGTCTCCGAGTCTGTTTTCGATGAGCTTCTGGCAAAGGTTCAAGCCCATTTGAGCGAAAAGCCATTGTATGTTTTCGATGGTTATGCAGGAGCTCGCAAATCCACTCGAATGACTCTTCGCGTAGTAACCGAGCGGGCCTGGCAGCACCATTTTTGCACAAACATGTTCATTCGCCCCACAGCGGAAGAACTGGAATCCCTGGAGCCAGATTTTACAATCCTGAATGCATCCGGTCTATCGGATGTGGATTGGAAGGCCCATGGACTGCATTCGGAAGTATTCGTACTGTTCCACCTGGGCCGTAAGCTGGCCATTATCGGTGGCACCGAATACGGCGGAGAAATGAAGAAAGGTATCTTCTCCGTAATGAACTTCTACAAACCACTGGAAGGCATTCTTACCATGCACTGCTCGGCAAACGTTGGTAAGGATCGCAATGACACTGCTCTGTTTTTTGGGCTTTCTGGCACAGGAAAAACTACTCTTTCCACAGATCCCAAGCGTCCTCTCATCGGCGACGATGAGCACGGATGGGACGATGAAGGAGTGTGGAATCTGGAAGGTGGTTGCTACGCAAAAGTCATTAACCTGAATCCAGACGATGAGCCCGATATCTATGCGGCCATTAAGAAGGATGCACTTCTAGAAAACGTAGTATTGCAGGGCGATGGCCGAGTGGACTACAGCGATGGCTCAAAGACGGAAAACACCCGTGTAAGCTACCCCATCCACCACATACCGAACCGCGTGGAATCCGGCCTCGGTGGACATCCAGAAAACATCATCTTCCTGACTTGCGATGCCTTTGGAGTTCTGCCGCCCGTAGCGCGACTCACTCCCGAGCAAGCCATGTATCACTTCCTGTCTGGATACACAGCCAAGGTTGCCGGCACAGAACGCGGAGTAACCGAGCCACAAGCAACGTTTTCAGCCTGCTTTGGCGCTGCATTCATGACGCTGCACCCTACTCGCTATGCGAAGCTGCTGGGCGAAAAAATGAAGAAGCATAATACTCGCGCCTGGCTCGTAAACACTGGCTGGGCCGGCGGTCCTTACGGTGTGGGCAAACGGATGAAGATCAAGCTTACTCGCTCCATCATCGATGGTATCTTTGACAAGTCTCTGGATCATGACGATTACACGCACGACGACATCATGAATCTGCAAATTCCCAACAAATTGCATGATTACGATCGAAGCGTGCTACATCCCTGGGAATCCTGGGAGAACAAAGCAGACTACGAAGAAATGCGCAAGAAACTGGCTGGAATGTTCGTGAAAAACTTCGAACAGTACATCCAGGGGGGCGCAGAGTTCGATTTCACTGCTTTTGGTCCCAAGGTTTAAGGAAATCGATCATTGATTCAATCAGGCCTCCTGCCCTCCGGGCTTGGAGGCCTTTTTTGTATTTAGATGCTAAAACGCCGGATATCTTTAATACTCGCTCTAACGCGAAGAGATTATGTGGTCCAGTATGCCGGGGCCGGACTTGGCATCGGCTGGCTATTTGTGCAGTATCTGTTCCAGATTGGCATCTTCTATCTCATTTTTGGGGTCGTTCTTTCATCGGGGCAGAATGAGTCCCTCGGGGTGGAAGCTCATCGCATTACCGGTCCGGATTTCCTGAATTATCTTCTGGGCGCCATGACCTTATGGTTGCCGCTTTCGGAAATGCTTCTTAGATCGGGATCGATTCTTTCTGAAAACCGTGGCCTCATTCGCCGCACTCCGGGCGCTATGGATGCCATGACCTGGATTCCTCTGTCGCAGGCGATTTTGCATTTTACCATTTTAAGCGTTCCGACCTGGATCATCGCCTATGCCAGTGGCGGACTCGCCTGGACCTTTCCTCTAGGTTTTTTCCTTGGCCTATTCTTCCTCATCGCCATGGCTCCCTTTTGCATCTATCTGCAGCGGGTATCGGTTCTATTGAAAGATTTATCGCCCATACTCAGACTGGGCACCCAGATATTGTTCTGGGCCACTCCCATGGTCTATGTAGTTCACAATGCGAAGATTCTTTCGCTCATGAGCTGGAACCCTCTTTTCTGTATGGTGGATTTAGAGCGTCATCTTCTCTATGGAATGCCGCCCATGGCCGATGCGAGCTTGGTCGGTCTGCTCTGGTTTCTTCCTGCTTCGCTGCTTCTGGGCCTTTTATCGCGCTTTCGATTAAAGGAGGTGAGCGCCGATTTTTTGTGAATGCCTTTAGGCTTTCCCTAATGTCACACGTTCTCGCCCATGAAGCATCATCTAGAAATACAGGGATTGCGGAAGGATTATCCAATCTTTTCGGGGCTTTCTGATCGACTGAAGGCAGCATTCAGCTGCGGCCTCTGGCTGCCCGCCCGGCGATTTGTGGCGCTGGAATCTCTCGATCTTTCGCTTACTACAGAGGATACGGGTCAGATCGTGGGTGTTGTGGGTCCCAATGGAGCCGGCAAAAGCACTCTTTTGCGGATTCTATCTGGAGTCAGTCGTCCCGGTCGCGGCAAGATACAGTTTTCCGGTAGCATTCGAAGTATTCTCGAACTGGGCGTGGGCTTCAATGCCGAGCTAAGTGCCGTGCAAAATATAGAGCACAACGGCATTCTCTGGAATTATTCGCGAACTACACTCCGCCAGAGCGCCCAGTCCATTCTGGATTTTGCCGGGCTTCGCGATTACGCTCATCAGCCGCTAAAAACCTACTCCACCGGTATGCAAATGCGACTGGCATTTGCCCTGGCTACATTAGAACGCTCCGATCTGTTGCTTGTGGATGAGGCGCTGGCTGTGGGAGATGCCCGATTCCAGCAGAAATGCCTGGATCGATTTCGTTTGTTTCGCGACCAGGGATCCATCATTCTCATCGTAAGCCATGATATGAATCTTCTTAAGGGCATCTGCGATCGAATGATACTGCTTTCACACGGTGCATTATTGGCCGACGGCGATCCGGTGGAAATCTCCCGGCAATACCTGGATCTGATCGCCGGGGCGCCGGCGGGAATTTCGGCCACAGAGGCCGACCTGACTCTGGCACCTACCGAAAGCAGAGCAACAGAATCCGATCCGTCGGCTCAGGGGTTAAGTTCCACTGTAACGCTACTAAACAAAAACGGCCAGTCGGTGAACCGTTACCACAGCGGCGACTCCGCTACAATTCTCATTGAGCTGGAATCTCCCGTAGATCTGGAAGATTTAACCTGCGGAATCCATATCGATACCGCTACAGGCAGCCTGGCATTTGGCACTAATTCGCATCTACTTGGTTCGCCGTTCTCGGTTCGAGCGAATCGAAAATTGCAGATTCGCTATTCATTGAAAATGAATCTGGGTCCCGGAAAATACAGTCTGGGCCATTCGCTACACCGAGGCAGAAGCCATACCACTGATTGCTATATCTGGAGTCATGTATCGGCGACCTTTGAAGTGGAGGCTTCGCCCGATCTGATGTTCGAAGGACAGTCAAATCTGGAGCCGCAGTTTGAAACGTTCTCTCTTTGAGCGAAGGATTCAAACCTCGGGGCTGAATCGGGAATTCTCCCTGGCTGAAAATGATGCCGCCCAATTTCTAAGAGAATCTCCCGAACCGGGGCTGCTTCGTAACCTCAATTTAGAAACCATTACCAGTCGATGGATCCAGTGCGGACTCTGCCGACGAGAATCGCCGGAACAATGGCGGCAGCTCCGAGAGAAGTTAGAATTTCCGCATCCATTGGAGATCGACGAAGCGATTCTCGCTGAGCCATCATTATTCCTGGACCTTCTGTTTCTCCTCTTTCTGGACCGATCCATTGATCCACCGGCGAAGGCGCTCTATACTTCGATGCTTCATCGGCGATGGATCAATCCAGCCGAATTGATTACATCGATTGCCGCAAGCAGCGACCTGTCCAACATCAGGCAAAACCGCGCCCGGATTTCCATTTGGCGAAGAGTCATTCTGGCCATTCGCTACCGACTGGTACGATCCACTATTCGGCAAAAGCGTTTATCGGGTTTTGGCCGCGCGGAGATACCGATTTCCGGAGCCTCGAGTTCGCAAGATCATGGGCATCCTCCGTTGAGCAATTCTGGTGGTGCCTGGAATCGAAGAATTGGCATCGTAGTGCCCCGATTCGGCGAGGGATTCTCTGGTGGCATGGAACGACTTGCCCTCGAAGCGGCAAACCTTATGCAGGATTACGCGCAAGTGCGCATTTTCACTACTTGCGCAACAGATTATCTTACATGGGCCAATACGCTAACCGAGGGAACGGAGCAGATTGGAAAGTTAGAGGTACATCGATTTCCCGTGGATCGTCCGCGGAACTTGTCCTCCTATGTCGCCAGCGAAACGAACCTCCGCAATTCCATGGTCCAGAACGCCACATCGGCCGGTGCGCATACCTCTGTGCGCGCCAACTTTCTAGGCCCGGGTGGATCCGATTTACAGGATCAGTGGATGGCGGAGCAAGGTCCGATAAGCGCTACATTGGAGAAGGCGGTTCGCGCTGCTGTCGAAAATGGAGAAGTGGATGCGCTGCTTTTCTTTTCGCTGCAGTATGCAACCACCGCCCGCCTGCTGGTCGACCTTTCGAGCCGATTGCCCTGCTTGCTGGTACCCACGGCGCATCCCGATTGGACGCTGGAGGTTCCGATGCTGCAGGAATGCCTGCAAAAATCCTGGGGCTGGATTGTAAGCACTCCCGAAGAAGAGTCCATGTTGCGACGGGCGCTGCTGTCTTCAGGATTTCAAGGGCCCTCCAGAGATGATACTCCGCCGGAGTCAAATGTAGCCAGCGAACCGACGTCAAATATTCAGCAGGGCCCCCCCGCCTACCCGGGAGGCCTACCGATTCCGGTGCCGAATCGATCCGAAGCCAAATCGGTAGAGGGAGGCGGAGTTGGAATTCTGGGCCTGAGTGAAGATCAACCATATGCTCTATTCGTCGGTCGACTGGATCCTTCCAAGGGCCTGGATGAATTGCTGCAGTACTTTCTGGCAAGGCACATAATAAGAAAGGATAAACTGAAGCTGGTGCTGGTGGGTAACCCGGCCATGGCCATTCCCCGACATCCTTCCATCATAGTTACTGGCTATGTTTCCGATGCAGAGCTGGATCGGATTTATGGAGGGGCCACGTTGCTGATTAATCCATCGCCCTACGAAAGCCTTTCCATTGTTCTATTGGAGGCATGGGCCAGGGGGATCGCAACCCTGAGCAACGGCAGAAGCGAAGTCTTGCAGGCCCAGACAGCGCGCAGCGCCGCTGGTTTATGCTACGAAAATCTAGAGCAATTCATGGGAGGTATAGAATTTCTGTTGCAAAACCCGGACATTGGATTGAACGGAATTGAATTTGTAAAAGAAAACTATAGCAGCGATGCGATTGGTCAAAACTACAAGCGGATTCTAACCGAGGTCTTCCAGAAACCTTAAAAGGGTGCTTTTCGATTTTTACTATTCTGCGTATCTACCAGGATAGTCCGGGCAAATGCGACTTTTGGGCAAATCCTGATTGCAATTCCCAATAGACTTAAACTCATCGTAGCCCATGCCTTCTACTCCACTCTATCTTTCGCTCGGATTTCTTGCGCTTACGCTTTCAGTGGCCATCGGCCTGTTCTGGATTT
>JAGRNC010000409.1 GCA_020440935.1 Leptospiraceae bacterium
CGGAGAGATGGACATGTATTTACTTCTGGAAGCGCTGCGAAAGGAGGAGGGAATGACCGTTCTTATGGTCACGCACGATCTGGACGCAGCCTACCATCATGCCACGCACGTTCTAATCATGAATCGAACCTTAATCGCCACGGGAACTCCCGATTGTCTTACCGAGGAGAACCTGAAAAAAGCGTTCGGCCATTCAGGACATGAGCACCCGGCGGGCTTTCCCGGTGGATCATTCTTCGGAGGGCACAAATCGCAGGGATAGCGAATTGATGCAGTAACGAAGTCCGGTGGGCGGAGGACCGTCCGGAAAGACATGGCCCAGATGCGCATTGCACTTCTTACACAGCACTTCGGTGCGCACCATCCCATGGGACCGATCTTCCTTTGCTTCTACGTTGTTCTCTTCGGTGGGTTCCCAGAAGCTGGGCCATCCGCTTCCTGAATCATACTTTTCCTGCGAACGAAATAACGGGGCCCCGCAGCAAACACATTGATAGGCTCCGGGCTTCTTGTTATCCCAGTATCGACCTGTAAAGGCGCGTTCGGTGCCTCCTTCTCTGGCCACCTGATATTCTTCCGGGCTGAGCTCCGATTTCCATTGCTCTTCCGATTTTTGCACCTTATCCATAAGCAGAAAAAAACAATGTCAGCGGCAACCGGTCCATCATTTTCGTCCCCATGGCGCTCCTTTCGGACCTCCTTTCCCTGGATTTTTTCGTTCGTTCCCTGGCGCTGACCGTGATGGTCTCTTTCTTTGCCGGTTATTACGGCGTATTTGTGGTCCAGCGACAGATGAGTTTCCTGGGTTCCGGGCTGGCCCATGCCGCTTTCGGCAGTGTGGCTCTGGCATTGCTTTTGAACACCGAGCCATTGTACGTGGCCATTCCAGCCACTCTCATTGGAGCATCGTTCATACACTGGCTCGGTGGGCGAGGCCTGAGCGCCGATTCGGCCACCGGCATTCTCTTTTCGTTGAGCATGGCTCTCGGAATTCTATTTCTATCGCTCCGGGACTCCTTTGGTCAGGATGCATTCGCTTATTTATTCGGTTCGATTCTATACGTGGAGACTATTGATCTCTGGATTGCGGCTGGCTTATTTTTGATTACGGTGGCTTCCTTTGTTTTCTGGGGACGATGGGCCTATTCCGGTCTGGACGGCGAACTGGCCCGCAGCGATGGGGCCCGGGTAGAGCGCGATGAATGGCTTCTTGTATCGCTGGTGGCTCTTGTTATTGTACTTTCCATTAAATTAATTGGGGCTGTGCTAATTACTGCCTTTCTGGTGCTTCCTGCTTCTGCAGCCAGGCTTATTAGCCGCAGCTTCGCGCGAATGACCATCCTTTCTATCGTATTTTCGGTGGCCGGCGCACTGGGCGGTCTTCTAATTTCGGCGCTGGTTGGCGTCCCTGCTTCGGCGGCCATCGTGCTATTGCATTGCGCTATTCTGGGGCTGTGTATTCTGATCCAGGCGCTTTCTATGCGCTGAAGGCACGGCTTGCTCATGCCAGAGGTTTTTGTAAAATGGCTCTCTCTTATTCACCGCCATCTGCCACCGATAGTAGATAATCCCGGAAAGGCATGGGCCGCGATATATAGTAGCCCTGTCCGTATTCGACGCCCATTTCAGTGAGCTTCTCCATTACTTCGCGGGTTTCCACGTATTCGCCAATTACTTTAATGTTTAAGGCCTGGCCGAGCTCGCGAATGGAACGGATCATGGCCAGGTCCACCGGATCATCGCATATATCGCGCACAAAAATCCCGTCGATCTTTAGAATGTCCACGGGCAGCGTTTTTAGATACGCAAAAGAAGAAAGCCCCGATCCAAAATCGTCCAGAGCGAAATGAGCCCCCAGGGATTTCACCGCTGCGATGAATTTCATAGCGCTGGCCATATTTGCCACCGCTGCGGTCTCCGTAATCTCAAAGCAGAATTTGTCCGGATCGATTTTGCTCTCTCGAATGGATTCGAGCAAGAACTCGCGAAAGCTCTCATCGCCTACGGTGGCGCCGGAGAGATTCACAGTGAAAAAGTTGAACTGCTCTAGAACCGACCGACCTTTTTCTTCCACAAAACTGTTTAAAGCCTGAAAGAATCGGCCCACAATGAATCGATCCAATCGAGCCATTAGCCCAAATCGTTCTACGGCGGGCACAAACATTCCAGGGGCTACCAGATTCGGGCCCGATTTCATTCGCACCAGAATCTCGCACTGCCGTCCAGGACCGTTTTGCAAATCCTTGATGGGCTGGCAGTATAGCTCAAAATCGCCGGCCTCCAGCGACTCCTGAACCTGATTGACCCATTCCATCTCGGCCCTTCGTCGAGTGAGGGCTTCGTCATCGGGATGGAAAATATGAATTCTTTGTCTGCCCAGCTCCTTGGCCGCATAGCAGGCCGTGTCCGCATCGCGCAGGATCTGGGCTTCGTTTTCGGCAAATTCATCGATGAATACAACTCCAATGCTACAGCCAACGGTGAAAATCTTATCTTCCCAGACGAAACGAAATTCTAGAACTGCATCTTTGATTTCATTCAGGCAATTCATGGTGGCTTCCAGCCCCGAATCGTGCAGTAGCAGGCCAAATTCATCGCCGCCCAATCGGGCCAGCACATCCCCCGGCTGCATGCGTTTTCGCATGATTTGCGCAATTTGTCGAAGTAACTGATCGCCCGCAGAGTGTCCGCTGGTATCGTTTACTACTTTAAATTGATCCAGGTCGATGTAGGCGAATGCATGGGTTCCGTTGCCTGTCCTGGCCGACTGAATAGCATCCTCGAGGAAAACTTTGAACCGGTTTCGATTGATAAGCTCCGTGAGCGGATCGTGATTCGCCTGGTGGGCCAGAATGCGCGCGATCTCGCGGTGCTGGGTAATGTTTCTGAAAATATAAGTAGTTCCAATCCAGTCGCCCGCCTGGCTTAGCATTCGGGAGGAGGCCAGTTCAATGATCACTTCGCTTTCATCTTTTCGAACAAGAACCGCTTCCTGGCGGCGGGTGCCATCGTTGCTTGGCTCAAGCTGATCCAGATCCAGTGGGTTCTGGGTTTCCTCATCACGAAGTATTAGCACCTGATTGATATTCAGGCCGTCCTTCTTCTGCGCCTGCATCATTGCTTCGCTGTCTTCGGCAGGGCCCTGGAAAGATTGAATGGGAGCCAGGCGCTGCAATTCGCCGGAGTCTCTACC
>JAGRNC010000410.1 GCA_020440935.1 Leptospiraceae bacterium
GATAACCCTGACCGCTACGAAGCGGGAAGCCGCTTCCTCCTGATCGGCAGGACATTAGACAAGGTGAAATTGCTCGATACCGAGGACTACTGGTACTACGGAGTTTATTGGATTACCGATTGCGCCTGGGGGTCCAGTGGTCGGGGATGGATCTATGGCGGACTGCTGGAATAAATGATCAACGGCGACTAACTGTACTTTAGGTGATGCGAGACAGTCCAAAGCCCGGCTCCGCGGGTTTTACGCTTTCAATCCCGGGGAGTGCTCGACCGACGGCTTCTTCCGCCATCAACTTCGCATTAAGACGTTATTTTCTCGATATATAGCAGGAAGATTCATGATCAAATCGATACTTTTTGTTCTTATGCTGGCGGGCTTTGTCTTCTGCTCCAATACCGATCCGACCGCGCAGGTATCTGGTGCGTACCTAGTTAGAGGGACAAATGTGCGACTTCGGACCGCTCCAACAATCAATGCGGAAAGGGTCGCTCTCTTGCAAGGCGGTGATGCCTTCCAGGTGACATTGAAAACAACACAGTCCGAGACTATTGCCGGCCAACAAGGTCACTGGTATCAAGGAACTGTGGAAACCGGGCCCGAAGCAGGAAAGTCCGGCTGGGTTTTCGAACCGCTACTGGTGCCTAAAGATCAGGGGCCGTATTCCTTGGTTAGCAGCGCTTCGCAGATTGAGGATCACGACCAGGCGATCCAAGCGCTTAATGAGATAATTCGAGATTTTCCCCGGTATTCTGATGTTGGCCTTTATTCATTTCAGGAAATTGCAAGAGCAGAAATAGACATTCGAGAATGCTGGAAAAGTCGCATATCAGAGGCAGGAGCCAGATCCCAGGCCGATCTCCTGCAAAAGTTAAGGGAAGCGATTACCTCTGGAAAAGCGGATGACCTCCGGCGACTCACGTCCTGTAGTTTCATATTCATGGAAGGTGCCTGTGCTGGAGACCCTCTGCCCCGTCCTGCAACCAAGGAAGAAATTGTGCAAATAAGAGAGTTGGCTATCAAGGTAGACTGGTCGAAAACGAACAATGATTGTGCTCCAATGGCGGCCGAGGGAGATTTCTGCTACTCCTTCCAGAAAACGAATGGCAGATACTTCTTTGATTTTATATGCACAGAGATTAGAGTCCCTCCGGATTCTGGCCGCTGAGTTCGTCATTCGCACAGCGCATAACTACACTTTGAGCGCTGAGGGCTCGCTCCGTTCGCTCCTCGGGTTTTCGCGCTTTTATCCCCGGAGGCTACTCGGTCGACGGCCGTTGAAGCTAAAATCCCTGCTCTCCCAATTTCCGTCGGGCCTGGTCTCGTTGCAGCCGCGCGGTTTGGAGATACTGGAATGCGCCCGTGCAAGCGCCGCTGCAACCAAATTGCGCGGCCTAGAAGGCGCGCCGTTTCACCTAAAGAAGCACGATAGGCGAAATTCAGGTCGGTTTGGCTTTACAGTGTACCAAAGTCTTGTTATTATCCTGTCCGCCAGCCTTCTCTTTTCTTGTGACGTAAACAATGGGTCTATCGAGCAGAAAGAGGAAACAGCGAAAGAAGCATACAAGGTTTGGCTTCCGACCAAGACGATAGAATGCCTCGGAGCCCACTCCCCGGAGTATCTAGCATATTCTGAGAAATGTACCAGTACAGAATTCCCCAAATTATTTGGTCCCGATGCTTACCGTTCGCAACAATTTGCATATGTTAATGGTGACAACTTGCGTCTCCGAACCGAACCCTCGGCAGGCTCCCACGTCATCTACTTGCTACCGATTGCAGCACGAATAAGACCGCTCATTCGAGCGCGTGGACAATGGATCCTTGTCTCCTTTGACAACACCACTATTGGCGGTAACGATTCTGGTTTGTTCATTGGATGGGTTCATAGCGATTTCATTTCGTTTCCGTCCGACTTTCGACCGACCTCAGCCCCAAAACAGAGCCGCATCGCTTTCGGCAGCATCGATTCCGGCCTTTGCTACGATTTCCATAAAAACGGTAGCGTCCGATATACCATTTCTTCTAAACCCGAATCTCCTGGAATTTCGGGTATAGAACACAAATCTGGCACACTCTTGCGCCATAAGGATCTACTCTGGCCTCGGCTGGCCAATCCCGATTCGGATCCCATTATCCTCATTGATCGACCTCCTGAACTTTTACCAGAATTCTATTACTATCATGAAGCCTGGCTATCAGACCCCTCAGAACCCTGCCCCGAATAGGACGGCGAATTTTGTCTAACTGTACTTTAAGCGAAAGAGCCCCATTACCCGAAGGTCCAGATACAGCCTCATGCAGTTCCAGTTGTTAAGAGCGATCCTAATTTTCGCAGTGGCCAATTCCATTGCCGCCCAGAGCGTCGGAGTCGTTACTGCACCCACCGCTGATTGCTCTCTGGAGATTCAGAACTCACACAAGCCATCTCGAAAATTGCAATTTGGGGATATGGTCAACTTAAACCATTCTGATGTAATTGCTCACCTTTCGTCTGTTCGTATTGCCAATAGTGAATGCAGCATACCGCGCACGAAGCTCTTCATCTATTCCGGCAAATTGACCCTTCAGCTGGTTCCGCAACCTTTCAATTGTATTGGAACCGAAGACTACAATGATTTCCCTGTTTTTATCTTAGGTCAGAAGTATGTGGCGTACCGGGAATTGGCTGTTGGTCCGTCCCCCTCGCCGCGGAGCCTAATAATCGAACTGGGATCGGTCCGTGAGCAATCAGGTGCACTGATATTCGCGCCATCCAGCATCGGGTTTTTTGATCCAACCGGAAGATGGGTGCCCAATAACGGACAATCACTCAAGACCTGGCATCTTTCTTGGGCGAGTGACGCCGATGGTAGGTACTTCAGAGAGTCCACCTCCACTTACTCCAGGGCAGAAGCAAAGCAGGCCTGTTCCAATCCTTCCTTAAACTCCAGAGAGGGCCCTATGGAGTCTTACTATGTGCCAGAGTCAGCAAATATTGAATGCTTACCTCATGCAGCGCTACAGGCCCGAGAAATTCACTATTTATGGGATGTTCAGCGCTACAAAGACTGGCTGAAAGATTTCTGTCGGCCGCCTTTCGAATGCCACATTCCATAGGAGGCTCCTTCGTATAACTGCACTTTAAGCGCTGCGGGCCTCGCTAGCGCTTCGGCTCCTAGGGTTTCGCGCTTTCCA
>JAGRNC010000411.1 GCA_020440935.1 Leptospiraceae bacterium
TTCCGGTACCAGGCATTCTTCCGTCGATCGTCAAAATCATCCCAGGTGTTTAGAACCGGTGTGCCATTTTCGTTGCGAAACAGGAAATTCTGGTCGGAGACCTCGCCGGACCCTCCCAGGGAGTACCAGAAATCGCCTTCCACGGGAGCAGTATCCAGCCAGGATTTTTGCGGATCGGTAGACAGCTTATTTTTTGGCTGCGGATTACCATTCTCTCCATCGGTGGATCCGGCAACGTCGCTCGGTTTTTCTTTTTTTAGATCCGAACAGTCCGTATCGCCATGAATCGCATTCGCATAGAAAAATCCCGCCCCAAAGGTCCTGTACGATCCACCGCGCATATACAGTCGTCCTGTACAATTACGATCGGAAAGTAGCAGATTCACTGCGCCGCCAATGGCGGGACCAGTTAGCATATCGGCCGCTGTGCGATAGACTTCGATTCGGTCGAAACTCTGAGCATTTAACTCGGCCAGATTTACTTCGCCGGTCACCGCATTGTTCAGCGGTATTCCATTGAGATATACGTTGACTTGATTCGGATTGGAACCGCGAATCGAAAGCGAACTATAGGCTCCGTCCCCGCCATAACGCTGGACTCGAATCGAGGCTTCCTTTTCCAGAATTTGTTCCAGAGATTCCTGTCTTTGTTTTGAATCACTGAGCTCAATCGTTGTAGAAGAACTGCCGGAGGCATCGTCCTTTTCCATGGAGCGCTGGGGCGCTTTGACTGTTATCTCCTCTTCTGCCCCTATATCGCTTGCAGCCCAGGAAATCAGCGATAGCTGCAATGCAATGACGCCCAAAACCAGGAACCTGCGTCGGCAAAACCCGAAGAATCCACGAATGCAGATTTTCCAGCTTCTAGATTGATCAAAACCCGATGGCCCGGATCCGCCTGGATTTCTCTCGAAATGCGCTGTAGCATTGGGCCTGGTCAAAAAGTCAGAGGAAGCATTATGATAGTAAAAAGGCGGCCTATAGTAGTAGGAAGAGGCCGCAAAGGATCTAACAGAGGACTTCTTATATAGTAGAATGATGGGGCGATGGTTTATAGTCCGCGGGGCGCCCCCTACTCTATTTTGAGACTGAATCTCAGTTGAATCTCCTCCCAGCATTTCCTGACAATTCTCTGACAACTTGTTCTTTCCACGTGCTACAGTAAACTGGGACCATGTGCAAAGGGGCATGAAATTGGTCCACGAAAGAATGGGCACATAGGCCCGCTGGTTTATAGATGAGACATCTCGGCGCAATTATCCTGAGTCATGAACAAGCAGAAGACCTCAGCCATCTTCTTCCCTGGAAAGGGCTATCGCAGCAGCAGCTGGAATCGCTGGTTGAGGAAACCGGGCAACCGATCAGCGGTTTTCTGCTTCTGTCCACCTGCAATCGCGTAGAAATCATTTATAGTATAGAAGATCCTTCGCTGCATGCTACATTCTACGAAAGAATGCTTTCGCTGCTTCCTTCGGTGAATGGTTTACATCCTGTCTTCAAGACTGGCCGACCGGTGGCCCGCCATCTACTTAGATTGGCTGCGGGGCTGGAATCCATGGTCCTCGGCGAAACAGACATTCGTCATCAAATGAAAGAAGCGAAGGCTGCGGCCATTGAAGCGGGCCATCTGGACTATCGGCTCCGTTCTATGCTTCAGGCAGTTTTTAAACATTCGCGTTACGTTCGGAGCTTCATTCCGGCTAACCTGCCTTTATCGGTATCTTCTTTGGCGGTGCGTTTTCTGGAAGAAGCCCTGGGTGGGCTGGATAGTTCTTCGGATCCTATTGCCATCATTGGCTCCGGACCTATGAGCCGGCATACTGCAGAATACCTGTCCAAGTGGGGCGCAAGTAACCTTATCTGGATCAATAGAACCATCGAAAAGATCGAAAACGATGCGAATCGACTGGGCACTAAAGTTCTTTCGCTGGCAGAGTTTCAGGCCAATCCATCCATTGCCGGGCGTCTGCGCGCCATCGTTAGCGCCACGTCCAGCGAGCATCCCATTATTACCACCGAACTGGTGGAACGTCTATCGGTACCATCTCTGACGCTGGTAGATCTGGCCTTACCTTCGGACGTTTCGCCCAGCCTGGAAAATCGGCCAGGCGTGCAATTGATTAGCCTGGACCGAATTCGCACCAGGCTCGAAGCGAACCGAAAACAGAGAGAAGAAGCGGCCTCCCGAGCGGAAACCGCCGTTGAAGAGTCTCTCTTTCGACTCGAATCCGAACTTATACATTCCATGTCCGGTCCCATACTAAAAGAGTTGCAGAAAGACATCCGCAACCAGGCGCAGAAGCGGCTGGAGGGGCTGCTGCAGGGACGGCTTTCCCATCTAAACGCGCGGGACCGTCGTATTCTGTACGATTGGGCCATTCGTTCGCATCGCGAGATGAACCGGATTCATCGCAGCGGTGTGGAGCAGATTCTGCGAAACTACTTCGTAGAAGAGCCTGCCCGCGGATCCGGTTCGTGACAGTACGCATCGCCACAAGAGGATCGCATCTGGCCCTGGCGCAAGCCCATGCGGTGCAGGCAATGCTCAAAGCGCAGGCCGGCCAGGATTCAGAGATCAAAATCGTAAAGACCAGGGGCGACGAAATTCAGACTCCGTTGCATCTATCGTCCGATGCGCGAAAGGGTTTCTTCACCAAAGAGATTGAAGAGGCCTTGCTGGCTAACGTGGCAGACATTGCCGTACATTCCTACAAGGATCTTCCCACCGCTCCCGTGCCAGGACTTACTATTGCAGCCGTTCCGCAGCGAATATCGCCGCTGGATACCATCGTTTTTCTGAATCAGGATCGGGCCATGTCGCATTTCCCTTACATAGGCGAAGCGTCCACTGTGGCTACGTCTTCCTTGCGGCGCATCTCGCAAATGAGCTTTCGCGTTCCGGGAATCAAAAACGTAGACATCCGAGGCAATGTGCCCACGCGCATAGAAAAGCTGGTTCATGCCAGTCGAAAGGGCGAGTTTCAGGCTATCCTGCTTTCCGGAGCAGGCATAGATCGTCTGGGGAAAACTGGCGAACTACTGGCGAAAATTTCCGATCCCATGATTGCCGAGTCCATCGAAATGATTCCGGTGCCACCCGAAATCATGGTTCCGGCCCCGGCCCAGGGAACCCTGGCGTTGCAATGCAGAGAAAACGACGAGGCCACTCGG
>JAGRNC010000412.1 GCA_020440935.1 Leptospiraceae bacterium
CCGCCAGATCATATTCGTCGGCCTTCATGACGTCGGGATGCTCGGCGGTTTCGCCGCCCACAAGAGCGCATCCGCATCGCCGGCATCCTTCCGAAATCGACTCTACGATGGCGGCCATGCGATCCTGGTCCAGCTTACCTGTGGCGATATAATCCAAAAAGAAATGCGCTTTCGCTCCGCCTACCAGCAGGTCATTGGCGCACATGGCCACCAGATCAATGCCCACGGATTCATGGAAATCGAACAAAGATGCAAGCACCAGTTTCGTGCCCACTCCATCGGTGGCGGAAACAATCACCGGTTCATCGTATTGCTTCAGGAAGCTAGCGTCATACATGGCGCTAAAGCCGGCGGCGGGTCCCAGGACATTGGAGTTGTGGGTGGACTTTACCGATTGGGTGATGCGTTTCACAAAAGCCTGGCCGGCTTCTGTGTCGACCCCCGAATCACGGTAGGTGATGGTCTTGCGGTCCATGGGACCGGTTTCTTACACTGCCTTTGCAGGTCTTTTCTGTTTTTGAGGGCCCGATTTTCCTTTTTCCACAGATTTCTGCTCCATCAGCGGAATGGCCGGAGTCAGCGGCGCCGTGGGCAGGGCCTCTTCTTCAGCGGTTTCTACCAAACCAGATTCCAGGTTTTCCAGGCGTTTCTGGCATTTTTTACAGGAAGCCATATGACTGCGCACCGAGGCCTCCGTGGGGCGGCCCAGGGTGTAATTCATGATTTCTGCATCCTGCAAACAGGTCACGCTAATTCATCGGCTGGATTTTCGGGCCTGGGCAATCATTTTTTTCAGGCTTTGAGCGGACTTCCGGACCTTCCGGGCCTGGGTTTCATAGTCAATCTCCACCAATCCGAATCGAGGTCCGTATCCTTCAGCCCATTCAAAGTTATCCATAAAGGACCAGTAATAATACCCTTCTACCGAAATCCCTTCATTCAGGGCTCTTGCGATCTGCTGCAAATGGGCCATCAGGAATTCTTCTCTGCGATTGTCGCTGGCATCCGCAATTCCATTTTCCGTAATTCGAATGGGAAGACGGTAGCGATCGTGGAATTGATGCAGCAGGCGATAAAGTCCCTCGGGATAGATTTCCCAGCCAAGATCGTTGGTGGGCGCATCTTTTACTTCTTCTTGTGAAATAAAAAGATGCGCGATAGCGCTGGCTCGAAAGCGAATCCGGTCGCGGCTGTAGTAATTTAAGCCCACGAAATCCCAGCACGGCCCATCATGGAATTTCTCATTCTTGCCCAGAGATCCCTGCAATCTTCCGTCATGGATGGAGTCGGTCCACATATAGTTGAAGCGGTACTCGGCTTCGGCTGCGCGGTCCTTATCCAATCGATTGTCGGGCCTGGCCGGATCAAAGATTCTTACATGCTTTGCAACGCCAACGTATGGTCTGGCAAATCCCTTAAGCGCATGCGTTTCATGAATGATATCGTACATTCGACCCTGCGCGATGGCCATATTCCGCAGCACTTTCATTGATTGAAAATAGCCCGACAGCCCTTTTTTTGCCGGTGGCCACAGTCCATCCATGTACGAAAACATCGCATATACGTTTGGCTCATTGATGGTAGTGTATTCGCTGACCAGATCGCCGACGTTCTCTACGATGTAAGAAACGAAATTTAGAAAATTTTCCAGATTACTCTCTTTGGTCCAACCGCCGCGCTCCAGCCACCATTGCGGCAGAGTAAAATGATTGAGAGTGAGTAGCGGTCGAATGGACTTCTTTCGTAACGAATCCAGCATACCTCTAAAATGATTGAGCGCTGCATGATCCATTTCGCCCGGTCGGGGTTCCATCCGAGACCAGTCTACGCCGAGCCGGTAGGCATTGAACGATAAACTTTTCATTAGTTTGTAATCGTCCTCGAAGCGGTTCCAGTGATCGCAGGCAACAAGGCAGTCTTTTCCGTCCGCTATCCTTCCCGGAGTCTGGGAAAATTTGGCCCAGTCCGAATGCAGGTCGCCGCCGTCGATTTGGGTAGCACAGGTGGCAGTGCCCCAGAGAAAATCTTTAGGAAACGCTGTGAGCCACTGTGCCGGTCGGCTGGCCGATGCAGGAGACTTTTTCGCTGTCTTCTTTTTGGCCGCTGCCGGAGCGGCAATGCTGCCGGCGCTTCGTAGGCCCGACCGGGCAGTGGATTTCTTTGCGGCTTTCTTTTTTGCCGATTTCTTTGTTTTCTTGGATCTGGTCTCAGTGGAAGCCATATGCTCCAGTGTATCGGACGGGATTCGAGTCAACCCTTTCCGGTCTTTCAGCTTTACAGTTCGCCACTTGTAACCAAATTGGAACCATGCGCCGCTGGATTGTGCTGTTTTTACTACTTTCGAGTTCGGTTTTCGCTGAAAGTCTATCCGTACAGGAATGCCAAAAGCTATATGCGAAGCAGTTGTATCTGGCCTCCAGCGCTGGCGTCTTTGATCGGGCTTTGAAACTGAACCAGCAAGCGCTGGTGTCGGCTACTACGGTACAGGCAGAGGTGCAGTCCTGTCAGGCTTCGGTAGGCCGCCCGTCCTTTGAATGCCAGATGAAATCCGAGAGTTTTCTGGAACTACTGCTGTGTCGCAAAACCATTGATGAAGGCGAAAGCCTGGAACGGATTATCGAGAATTTCAAGAATCGAAAGACGGAAACCACGTCAAAACCTCCCACCGGCCAGGAGCCCGCCGTCCAGACGGATCCTGGATTTCGTGCTGCCAGCAGCGAAGACTGCAAAGCTGCCTACGATCAAATGTTATCGGTCTATTCCGATAGCAGCTATTTGAAAAGCGACAGTCGTAACCAATCGCTTCTTGAATACTGGCAATCGGAATCGGCCCGTGTATCCTTCCAGAGTCGCTGTTTGCAGAGCTTTAAAGAAAGCGACGCTCAATGCCTGAAATCGGCGAAGAGCCCCGAAGCTGTACAGCGTTGCCTGGCCGTAATACCCCCCGGGGGATAGGCCTATTCGCATTCTCAACTAATTTTACGCCTTTTCTCCATCGACAAACCAAAAGGAAATGACACAGCCCGCGGCGCGGGTGGATACCGGCATTAATACTCTATACGAGTGTATCGGAGGATAACCATGAAATTGAAACTGGCAATTGGATCTCTGGCAGTGGGAATGCTTCTCATCGCCCCCGCAATGGCAAAGCC
>JAGRNC010000413.1 GCA_020440935.1 Leptospiraceae bacterium
ATGACGCTTCTGCTTCGCTTAGCTGTACGATCAATCTTTCATCGGCCTCCACGGCTTCCAAGCCAGTGCAGATCAACTTTGCGCGGCTCTTTCTTACCGGTTCGGATGCCGGGAGTTTCGAATCGGGCTTTTCGGATTCGGAGTTTCTCAAGGAGGTAGAATGCATTCCTTAATCAATGTAATCCGCCGTTCCAGGGGAAAACTCAGAGGCTTGCCTGAATCCATTTTCCCGGGTATTTTTGCATCGCCCTGGCAAGCTCGATTCCGCCTGTGCGATCTTACCTACCCTGTGTTCTGGCGACTCCTGGCTCTGCTCCTGATTGCCGCCGCTATGGGATCGCATCTGGAGGCGCATCATACGGCCGGGATGTCCAATCCAGCAGGTCGAAATGCGGTGCCAGAAACACGGCTATTTCTAGAGTCAGAGTATAGAAAGGCCGAGCGGGGAAATCGCAATACGCTCATCAATCGCCTGGGTGCCGAATACTCTATGCTGGAAGGACATGTAGCGATCGGAATGAGCGCCAGTCATTATGCATTTGCTCAGAAGGAAGCGAAGGATGCCGCGCTCTGGGGACGGCCATCGGTTCTTGCACGGTATAGGCCATTTCTCTGGGATCACTGGCTCCTGGTTGTGGACGGAGAAATGCAATTTCCTTCCTCGGGCAGTAGCATGGTGGATGAGCCTTTTTATGATGCTTCGGCACGGTTAACATTCGGCTACATCGGTGAGGCATTCCGAGTCTACGGTAGCGTCGCGGGGGACTTCCCCATCGGCTCCCTTCCGGCAAAGCGGACCAGCACGACCTACCCATGGCAGGCTCCGGTGGAAAGAGTCAATCGCGAGGATTACGAGCTGGAGAAGAGCACTTCGCTGTCGGCGCGGATTTCCTACGAAATCTCCTGGTTGGAACCTTTTGCAGGCATAAACTACCGGTTGCCCTACACCGGCGTTCTGATCGAAAAATCGAATGTTGAGCCTATCTTTTATCGAGAGTGGGAAGCAGGTCTGGGCTTTGTCATGGGAGAAAGTTACTATCTGGCCTTGTCTTACAGAAAACCATTTCAGAAGATCGAAGATAGAACTCTGGAGCGATACGCTTTCTCATCATTGGGTATCACTCCGCGAAGCAAACAGACTCCGCTTCTGGAAGAAACATTTACTCTGGCTTTCTACATGGCTTTGTAGGTTACCCGGATAAAACTTAGAGCCGCCGACCTGTAGTAAGCCAGCGAGGCTCGGTTTGGCTCGGTACGGCTCTGCATACTATTTTGCGGCTTGCCTTGCCCTTGCATTTAGCATGGCGGATTGTACAGAGCACTTTCGCACGTTCCTGTACAAATCCGGTCGATCACATGGAAACGCATCGGTAGCCAATGAGCCGCGCAGGACCGGAGCCACCTTGCAGATTATAGCTGATACCTTTCCTGGGGGCATTGGGAGTGCGATCCAGAGAAAACCTCAAAGGTCTGCGAAGGCTCATGATGGTCTCGAACGAAACAGCACAGGGAAGATATTGTACCGCGCAATCGATTTCGGCGCTGCCCCGGCTGAAATGCACTACCACAGCGCTGCCCTTGTTTACGAATAGTTCGCCGTTTGCCAGTACACCATTCGCCTTGATACTGATACTCTCAAAAGAAACGGCAAACCGATACCAGCATCGAGCCCGCCAGTAAAATGCAATGTGTAAATGCTCCAGGTAGGATGGATCCTCAGCCTTTAACGCAAATCACCTGTTTCAGAGAATGCACAATCTCCACCAGATCTTTCTGATTGGCCATGACTGCATCAATGTCTTTGTAAGCGCCCGGTATTTCGTCCAGCACACCACCGTCTTTTCTACATTCTACTCCGCTGGTTTGCGCGATCAAATCTTTGATCTGGAATTCCCGGCGCGCTTGATTCCGACTCATCTTGCGGCCCGCCCCGTGGGAGGCCGAATGAAACGAATCCGGGTTTCCCAGGCCCTGCACTACAAAGGATCGAGTGCCCATGGAGCCTGGAATGAGTCCCATTTGCCCTCGAGCCGCGCTTATGGCGCCTTTGCGAGTTACCAGAACGTTGCTGCCAAAATGCATTTCTTCAGATACATAGTTATGGTGACAGAGAATGCTTTCTTCGAGTTTCAGTTGCTCAAAGAATCCCTTCTGCAAGGCGCGAAACACCAGAGCGGCCATAGTCAATCGGTTACAGAAGGCATACTCCTGCGCCCAGGTAAGGTCCCGGCGGTACTCGTCCATTTCGCGAGTGCCTGCCAGAAACACTGCCAGATCAGGGTCGGGTAGCTCTTCATTATGGGCCAGGCTTCGAGCAATGCCAATGTGCAGATCGGCCAGAGTCTTTCCGATGTTTCGCGAGCCAGAATGCAGAAATAGCCAGACTCGCTGGGTTTCGTCGTGAACCAGTTCAATGAAATGGTTGCCGCTGCCCAGGGTGCCGCATTGCTTTGCGATCTTTTCTTTCTGAGAGGCACCCAGTACCGCACGCGAGATATGTCTCGATTCATTCAAATTCTTCTCTACGCGAACCCGATGATTATCGTCCAGATACAGACCAGCCCGGCCCACCACCGGATCGCGGTGCGATCCCTTACCCACTGGCACCACTCTTTCGATGGCCTTTCGCACTTCTTTTAGGCTGTCCGGTAGATCCGAGAGTGTCAGGTTGGTGCGAAACGCTCCCATGCCGCAGCCAATGTCGACGCCCACCGCCGCCGGGCTCACGGCATCTTTCATGGCGATGACCGAGCCAACCGTGGCACCCTTGCCCAGATGCACATCGGGCATGGCGGCCACATGTTTGAACACCCATGGAAGCCTGGCGATGTTTGTGAGCTGCCCAAGAGTCCTATCGTCCAGCGACGCAGGATCCGTCCACAGACGAATGCTTGCCTTTTCTGATTCTAGAAGATATGACATATTCCATTCCTCCGATGGCTGGATTGACTAACGCGCCCACTCGATGCCCAGGGAGAATGCCAGAGCCGGCGACGAAGCGAGCGCGCCTCTCTTGTAGTACGGACCAAAAGAAAGCCTTGATGCTTCCTGCGCGCAATGCCTATTTTTGGGAATTTACTCGGAGCCAAAGTGGCGCCCGTGAAATGGGAAGGGAACTTTGGGTCAGGGAAGACTCGAAC
>JAGRNC010000414.1 GCA_020440935.1 Leptospiraceae bacterium
CTGGTAATTCGAAGGATCTCTTCTACACGATCAAAGCCAACGCCGTAGAATCGGGCGAACATCTGTAGCGTTTCTTCGGTGGTCAGGCGATCATAGAACCTGGTTTCCTGCAGCGCTACGCCAATCTTGTAGCGCAGCTTATCTTCGTCATTCTTCCAGTTCATTCCCAGAATTTCGATTGTGCCCGAGTCCGGTCGCTGTATTCCTTCGATCATCTCGACCAGGGTTGTCTTCCCCGCGCCGTTGGGACCCAGAAGTCCCAGAAATTCTCCGCGGTTAATCTGTAGATCGATTCCGTTAACCGCAGTCAACGATCCAAAGGTTTTCACAACATTCTGAGCTTTCAGAATTGGTTCTGCAGCAATGGTTGTGGGCGAGGGCGATAAGGCGGGCTCCATAGGTCCAGACCCGGACATACGGATTCGCTGGCCAGCGGAAACTACAGGAAGTAAGTCAATCTATGGTTTTTTTAATTCCCCGGACCGATCGCCAGGCCTGGCAAAATCGGTGCGGGGATGTGGTCTTTGTAAACGGATCAAACCGGAACATCAAATTCGCGCAATGCGTCGTTGAGCGAAGTTTTCTCGTCGGTGGATTCTTTGCGCTTTCCGATGATTAGCGCGCAAGGAGTTCCGTATTCGCCCGCGGGGAATTTCTTTACTCTGGTTCCCGGAATGACCACGGAACCGGCAGGAATCCTGCCTTTGATGATCTTTTCCTCGTTTCCGGTTACATCGATAATGGGCGTTGATCCGGTGATTACTACGTTGGCTCCGAGCACCGCCCTTTCTTCAACCATCACTCCTTCTACAACAATCGCTCTGGATCCCAGAAAGGCGCCATCTTCGATAATTACGGGCGCGCCCTGGGGTGGCTCCAGAACGCCACCGATACCGACGCCGCCGCTGAGGTGCACATTCTTTCCAATCTGCGCGCAGCTTCCCACCGTGGCCCAGGTATCTACCATGGTTCCAGAAGAAACATACGCTCCAATATTTACATAAGAGGGCATCATAATGGCGCCGGGTTCTACAAAGGCTCCGTATCGGCATACGGCCGGCGGAACCACGCGGACCTTGCGCATACTGTGATCTGTGCGCACAGGAATTTTATCGTAGTATTCCAGATCGCCCGAGCTTATGCTACGCATCTCTGCCAGCGGAAAATACAGAAGGATTGCCTTTTTAACCCAGGCGTTAACCTGCCATTGGCCTTGCGATATCTGTTCGGCTACTCGGATTTTACCCTGGTTCAATAGCTCCAGCGCTTCGCGCACCAGTTCTTTAGCCGCCGGTTCCTTCATCATGTCCCGGTTTTCATACATCGCTTCGATTTGTTCTTTCATTTCTTCGTACATAGTTTCGATGTCCTTTGTTCTATCTCCGGCCGAATTCTGCGGCCCTTATGGTTGGGAAACGTAAAATGCAAGTCCGTCCAACACAGCCCGGGCATGTTGTTTGTATGCATCGTCGGGCAACTGACCGCGCAAGATCTCCAGGGTGATGGTGGGGATTTCCCGTTCCCATCCGGCAAATGTGCCCAGGCTTCCCGGAGTGGGATAACCAATGTCCGACTTTGGCGGCAGTCCATTGGACTTCTCCATGCATTTGGCCAGGTCCAGGCAATCGCCATTGTAGTTAATCATCGCATGCTCATAGGAGTGCAGGCTAATAATCATTCCTGGCTTTAGCGCTTCCAGAAGCGAGACGGTGGCTGCACTTTCGACTTCGCTTCCCGCTTCCAGACCCGGAAAATAGCGAGGATTCGTAAAATCCGATGTCCAGTCTTTTGTGGGTAAGTTGCGATTTAGATCAACGTTGCGCGCATTGGTTCTTCGGTCCACTGCGCAGCCGTCCGGGTTCATCCGAGGTACCACAAAGACGCTCAAATCTTCCGGAAGGGAAAGGGCGCCGTCTTGCAGATCTTCCACAAATCTTTCTGCGAACAGGAATCCTTCGGGCTCATCGCCATGTACTCCGCCGATCAGCAGCGATGTAATCGGTCCCATACCAAAACGGATTAGTTCAATGGGCAGATTTCGGGTGCTATGGCCAATTACCGATCGAGAGCCATGTACAGGAATCGTCAGGTTCGCAGACATAGGACCAGAATGAAAATTGCGCCCATTTTGCATAATGGTTTTCGCGCAATAGAAGGGAACGGGGATGCAGGTTGAGGGATAGTACGGTCAGGGGACCTGTTCGCCTTTGCCGGGCGCTTTTTCTTCCTTGGACGGATCTTGGGACGGATCTTTTGCCGCGGGCTCCTGCACGCTTTTGGCATCTTCAGGAGAAAGCTGCTTCATCCATTGGTTCAGAAGCGGAAAGCTACCGGGAGCGGATTGCTCTTTGCGATAAGCACGACGAAGCAGATTCAGGAGCGCATCGGATCGATGGCCGGCGGCAATTTCTGCATCGATGTACAGCGCCAGCACCTGGGAATTCTCTGGATGTTTGTTAACCAGCGATTGCAATCGGCTTTTGGCCCGATCAGGATTTGCGGATAACTCCATCCGGTATAGAGCTATCTGCGATGGCAAATGATCCGGATTATCTCTGGCAACTTCTTGCAGAATCTTCGCAGCCTTTTCGGCATCATCCCTGGAATAGATCTCCGCAAGAGCGGTCATCATGTCTGGATCCTTTCCATAGACACTGCGGATCCGCTCTTCGTAGACTTCAAAGCTGGTAGGTGTATTGCTAGTCTTCGCTACTTGAGCCGCAAGGATCAGGCCCTTTCGATCGGAAGGATCCTGCTTGAGTATCTGCAAGGCCTGTTTATAAGCCTCGGCTGTGTTTCCGGCCTGGAATGCATCCCGGCCCAGTAGAGTTCTGTACTCATTCTGCTCGACTGATGATAACGATTGAAAGGATTGGTTTCTGGAAAGTTGTTCCATGGCCAGCGAGTAATCCTCTTTCGCGGCCGGATCGTTCGAATCCGAAAGTCGGGCAAGAGCTAGCGCCGCGCTGGATTTGCTCGACTCGCCCAGATCTTTTCTCTGGATCTGCTTTCGCAGAATTTCGCGGGCTTCTTTTTCTTTTCCGTTCTTTGCCTTTTGCTCGGCAAGAGCTGTATGCAGCTTTGGCGAATCATTGTATATAGCGGACGCTTCCAGTAATTTCTCGGCCTTATCGGAT
>JAGRNC010000415.1 GCA_020440935.1 Leptospiraceae bacterium
TATTGGAGAAATCGCCAAAGAGGGAGTTTTCTATTTCGCCGCCCAGGCGGCATTCCCGGCCCAAGATACAGCCGCCACCGATCTTTACGTTATCCAACCGACAACCGGCGGCCGCATACAGAGGGCCCTCCAGATAGGAAAACGGCGAAACCTGCACGCCTTCGTCCAGAACGATGGGACCGCTGCGCACATCCAGCACGACCCCCGGAAGGATGGTAGAGCCCGGGTGCACGATAAGATTTCCCGGATTTCCCAGGACTGTCCAATGCGGACGAGATTCCTGGGATTCGGTGAGCCAACTCCAGCGAGCATTTTCGATATCGGTAACGCTGGCCCCCCGCTCCGAAAGCGAATTTCGCAGTATGGCAAGGTCACTCTGGATCCGATCATCGATTTCATCCAGCAGTCGAAACAGCGATAGCCCCGATGAAGTTATAACTTCTATGCCCGCCTGCTGCGATAAATGGCGGATTTCGCTTTCTGGATTCCCCCGATTCGTAGAGGAAAGAAACAAAGCATCCTCGGGCGGCAAGGTCTGCAATGCCGTCGCGCCCAGTCTTTTTGCAAAGATTGATTCGATGGCCGGATCTGGATGGTAATACAGGATGCTGCTGGCTGGATTCTTCAGCCGGATGCGCTCCCATTCGCTAAGGAGACCGGTGCGCACCTGAAATATGCTCTGAAAGCGACTGAGCGGACGGTGCTCGAGCAGGCTTCTTTCAATTAGTAGGATTCTGCTTGCAGAATGGGATGGCATACTGGATCCGAAGACCCGATCACTCCACTGTTACGGATTTGGCCAGGTTTCTGGGCTGATCCGGTTCGCATCCGCGTTCGATGGCAACATAGTATGCCAGCAACTGCAGCGGGATGACCGAGAGAATAGGAGTAAGATAATCGGGGCAGTCCGGGATGGTAAAGCAGAAATCGGACATGGCCGGCACAGTCTCATCGCCTTCGGTGCAAATGGAGAGAATCTTTCCTTTTCTGGAGCGCACCTCTTCGATGTTAGAAACCATCTTTTCGTAGATCTCGGTTTTTGGCGCGAGACAGACTACAGGGACTTCTTCGGTGATCAGGGCGATGGGTCCATGTTTGAATTCGCCACCAGCATAGCCCGATGCATGAATATAAGATACTTCTTTGAGCTTTAAGGCGCCTTCCAGAGCGGTGGGATGGTTAAAATGACGGCCCAGAAATACAAAGTCTTTGGTTCCGCGGAAATGCTTGGCCATTTCCTTGAGTTCATCGGCACGCGCCAGGATGGCCTCCACCTTGGCCGGGATGAGCCGAATCTCCTGAAACATATTTTCTCGGTCTTCTTTTTCGGTAAGCCAGCGAACGCCGGACATCATTAAGGAGAAGAACAGCAAATGCATCAGCTGCGCAGTATAGGCCTTGGTAGAAGCAACGCCAATCTCCGGGCCTGCCATCAAATCAATAAATGCATCGGACTCATGGGCGATGGTCGATTCTGTACGATTCACCAGCGATAGAACGCGACAGAACTTTGCCTTTGCCTCGTGCACTCCGGCCAGCGTATCGGCGGTTTCTCCGCTCTGCGAGATGGCTACAACCAGAGTATCCCCTTCGGCGATGGGGTTGCGGTACCGGAACTCGGAGGAAATGTCTACCTCGGTAGCCACTCGTGCAAATCGCTCCAGATAGATTTTGCCCACCAGTCCTGCATGCCAGGATGTACCGGCGCTGGTGACCAGAATTCGTCCCACCCGGCCCAGAAAATCGTTGGCCATGGACATTTCATCGAATCGTATCTTTCCTTTTTCATCCATTCGGCGATCGATGATTCGACGAAGCATGTCAGGCTGCTCGTAGATCTCTTTGAGCATGAAGTGGTCGTAACCGCCTTTGTCCAGTTCGGCCACCTGCATGGTGATCTTATTGGTCTCGTAGGTGACTTCGGAGCCATCGGCGTTGAAGAGATGCATCCCGTCTTTGTCGATCCAGCCCCACTGGCCGTTTTCGATGATAAATTGCTCTTTTGCCTGCGGAATTACGGCCAGAATATCGCTGGCCAGGAATGTTTCCCCTTTTCCCTGCCCAAAAACCAGGGGAGATCCGTCTCTTGCGAAGTAGATCACATCGGGATGTTCATCGAATACCATGCAGAAGGAATAGCGGCCTTCCAGCCGAACCACTGCTTTGCGAATGGCCTCTTTGATATCTCCGCATTGTTTCCATTCTTCTTCGATAAGGTGTGGAATAACCTCGGTATCGGTATCGGTATGGAATAGATGGCCCTTGGAGATGAGCTCATGGCGGAGCAAATGATGGTTTTCGATGATTCCGTTGTGGACCAGGGCAATCTTATTCTTACAATCTGTGTGGGGATGGGCGTTTCCTTTGCTCGGTTGACCGTGGGTGGCCCATCGGGTATGGCCAATTCCCACAGGCCCGTCCACGGGATACATCTTGAGCAAATCTTCCAGCTCTTTGATCTTCCCTTTCTCTTTTCGGACTTCTAGCTCGCCTTTATCTACAGTGGCAATGCCCGCGGAGTCATAACCCCGGTATTCCAGACGTGTGAGCCCTACCAATAGCACCGAATGAACGGACTTTGGGCCGGCATAAGCGACGATTCCACACATGCCTGGCAGATTTTGACCGGTCCAATTCGGAGCAACAAGGAAAGAATGGATAATCCTGCAAGTTTTCGCTTAACATTGTTGCAGTAAGCAGAAAAGAACAGTGTGTCCTTTTCGATACAGTGGCAAGCACCGCCGCCGCAACGTTTTGCGCAGCCTAATTCTTGCCAGCCGCAGCGGAGGCCGTTCCGTCCGAAGCAGCCGGGAACTCCGGCAGAGCTACTTTCGAATGCGTAATGCCTTGTTGGCGGCTTCGCGAAGATGCTCGAGATCCCTGGCATTGCGTCCTTCGACGATGAGCCGAACCACCGGTTCGGTGTTGCTGGCTCGAAGATGGACCCATCCTTCCGGAAATCCCAGCCAGAGTCCGTCGCGCTCATCGATGGTGGCGGTCTTTCCCATGGCTTTTTTCAGGTTCGCAAATGCTCCGGCAATCTTGGTTCGAGGCATCTGGATCTTCTCTTTTTGCATGTGAATCTGCGGAAGCTGCTGTAGCATACCATCTAGCCGTTTCAGCCCAAACCGGGCCA
>JAGRNC010000416.1 GCA_020440935.1 Leptospiraceae bacterium
GAATAAGTGGAATTACCCTTTTCTGGCGGTCCGCTGGTAATCAGTTCTTCTAATTCGGCCAGCATTAGCAAATGCGCTGCTCGATTTTCTCCGGTACGAATGCCTGCGGCCTCCCACATTTCTAGTAGCGAATGGCGCGCAATATAGTCCTGATTTCGCAGTGATTCTTCAATGATTCCGAAGGCCTTTTTGGTAACATTGGGAGTAATCTCCAGTTGCTTTAATCTGCCATGCATACTGTCCCTAATGCGCTTTGAAGAGATGCGATTAATCCAGAGAAAATCTTCGGCACGTACCAGATGCCAGGTAGGCCGCATAATATGCGTGCGCAGAATGGATCCTTTCCGCAGACTCTCCAGCACCTCGGTTTCGGATATGCCCGTGATGCGACAGCCGATGGCCCACAGAGACATGGTTAAATCCTGCGATTGCATCGGTCCCATCCATGCAAGTAGGTCCTCGGGGGATTGAATCTGCGAATTGGTAAGCGCTTGATTTCGCATTCGCTCGGCTGCCGTGCTAATCAATGCCTCTTTGTTCCATTTTTTTGCCATTTTTATCTCAGAGTTGCTACGAATAGATGCCATGGATAAACACACCGACGGATTGCACCGTCGGGCGGCTGCAATTCTTCACTGGTATCTGTGGCCGACCAGTGTATGGCCGCCTAGTACTTTCGATGCAGAATCAGACTGGACTGAGCTTTGTAGAATCCAGCCTGTAAGAAAGGACTCTGATACTCGGAGATTCCTGCCTCAATACCGTTGATTTTTTCTACCTCCACCCGATTGGGAGGGTTCCGTTCGCGTCCCAGCCAGGCAAGAAAGAACTGCAAGTAACGTTGTAGTTCCGGATGATCGGGCCCCACTCGAATTTCGATATCTTTTCCATGGCGACGCGAAAGAAGTACCGGCTCTGCGCCAGCAAACAGTACATGGTTGCCGGCCAGGCGACGGGGAAGTTCTGTCAGGCCTTCCAGAGGAACGCCGCACAATGAGGCGGGATCCAGGGCATTCATCCAATATACGCTTTCGCGGGAAAGCCCAGCGCCCAGGCGACGAAAAGACGAGGGGCTCATGAATTGAAGCGAGGGAATGCCGTGAAAGAAGTATCCGCCGATCACTTCGCCCGAAAGCTCCATTCGGCGTAGCGTGGGCATTATGGATTTCCATTGCATCGGCGGAAGTTCACGCATCAATAACTGTCGAAACAAAATTCCATAACGCCCCAGCAGCACTTGCACACGTTCTCGCTGGAGTTGCTCCCTTTCCAGGATGCTCAGGCTGCTTGCCAGAGAATCCTCCCCCTGCAATCCCTCGGGGGCGCTTCCAGGAGCATCTGGCCCGGTTTGCGCATCCGGCGGTGCCTGTGTATCGGAAGCGGAAAATCGGCGCCAGCTTCCTGCAGAAGCAATAGAACCGCTCCACCGGGATCTTGCGCTCCGTCCGGCCGCGCCGGCAGATACCGATTTGAATCCATGGTCGATGCCCGTTCGGAGGCTGGCCATGGAGTCGTTCCCTACTTTCCCCTTCCAGACAAGATCCCAAAGCGTTGCGGTGAGGGATTCAGAGCTTTCCCCGGATTGTGCAAGTAAATCGAAGAATCCAAAACGGCCGTTTGTATGCGGAAACAGCCGTTCCAGGATAGGCGCATCGGTTTCTTCCATCGGAGGATTTTCCTGGGCGACCAGAGGAAGGTCTCGATCCATCAAGAAGGTAATGGTCTCTTTTCCGCAGCCAAACCAGAATAGACCAAAATCGCTCAATGAGTCCAGCCAGGCAGGAAAATAAGGATTCAGTCGGGCCGGCAAAAACTCCGTTTCCCAGAGCGAAGCCCTGGCCGGATAGCCGATAAGCTGCTCCATTCTTTGTTTAAGATCTTCCAGATCGGCGCCGGGGCTGGTCAGTCCCTGGTAATCGGCGAGAAAGAGCTGCAAATCGGCCACCGGAAGCGGCTCAAAGTCCGGACGATAGTGACTTCGGGTCATCCGAAGTAGAATTTCTAAAGTCTCGGCGTCGCAAATCTCGGTGGTGGTTTGCGGATGAAGGGCCCCTACACTAGATTCTGATCCATGAAATGGGGAAGATGCATGGATTGTGGCCGATTCCTCGCCCATCGCATCGGTTTCAGGCGCAGTAATCGCGCCCTGTAAGACTCTGCCATCCTCGATCAGGCGATCGATGGTTCGTCGCACCGATTCCGAGGCAAAGAAGGTGGTCTCGAGCTCCGCGAATGCAAGAGGCCCAAAATAGCGCATATATCCCTGCAAAAGATCGGATGCCACATCCTCCGCCTCGGGTGCGGGCATATCGGATTCTGCAAGCCTCTGGCGATTTTCCCAGAGTCTGCTCAATGCAATCTGTCCCTCTTCGCTTACTTGAAAGCGGAATAACCCTGGCCCGGTGGAAGAATCAGCCTGATGAACCATTCGCTTGGCCGCGCGCGAACCGACCGCATGGATGGAATTTTCGTCCCCATCGGCGATGATTTAAGGCCGCGCTTCAGAGTCCTTTTCTGAGCGCGCAAATCGATCCGAAAAGGCCAGAAATAGCAAGGGAACCGTTTCGAGGGCGCAATAGGCCACAACAGAATTCTCGGCATCCAGAATGGCGGCAAGCCCCTCTTCCAGAGTGTCCTGCAGGCGAAGCTCGGAGGCCTCCGTATTCGGACGATTTTTTCCGGCCTTTTTGCCCAAACTCTGGGCCGCCGTACTCTGCAATGCCTCTTTGTAAAATTGAAGCTCCTGCGGGCTGATGAGCACTCGATCGCGAATCAGGTCCATCAGGATGACAATGTCGTCCGGTTCGTAGCCGGGCGAAGTGCACATCATTCGACCGCGGTATCGCTGCACCACTTCGCTGGGAATGGAAGGGCGCAATCCGGAACTCTTGGCCAATTCGCGGAAGAAATCATCGCCTGGCCTGCCAGTCCCCGCCGATCCCGGTCGATCGTCCTGATACATGTAAGTATTCGTCTGCTGCCAGATTAAGTTTTGAGCAAAGGGCGATGGAGTCTTGGTAAATACTTCCGAAATTTGTATAGCCCCGCTTTCCAGTTCTTGAAGCCGCGACGAAAGAGTAGTTAAATCAAAGGAGTCGGAGAGCGAAGATCGCCAGGTTTCCAGTGTGATG
>JAGRNC010000417.1 GCA_020440935.1 Leptospiraceae bacterium
TGTCCAGGTTCGCCAGTTCCGTGCCGCCTCCAACGTTGTATACCTCTCCGGATTTTCCGCTTTCCATAGCCCGATGCACGGCCGCCACGTGGTCTTTGACATACAACCAATCCCGAACGTTCTGTCCTTTTCCATATACGGGAATGGACTGGCCAGAAAGAGCTGTTCGTATCACTGTGGGAATTAGCTTTTCTGAATGCTGCCTGGGGCCGAAGTTATTGGAACAATTCGTAGTGATGGTATTCAGCCCGTAGGTCCGATTGTAGCTGCGCACCAGATGGTCGCTGCTTGCCTTGCTTGCGCTGTAGGGCGAGTTCGGCGCATAGGGCGTGGTCTCTGTGAAATGTCCGGTGGGTCCAAGCGAACCATACACTTCGTCGGTGGAAATATGAACGAACCGAGCACTGGCGAATTCTGGACGAAGCTGGCCAGGGCCGTCCATCCAGGCAGCATAAGCGCAACGCAAAAGATTGTGGGTTCCTAACACATTGGTATCCAGAAAGACGCCTGGGTCCGCTATAGAATTGTCTACATGACTTTCTGCGGCGAAGTGAACAATCTTCTCGACCTTGCGCTCCCGAATCAGCCGTGCAATCAGTTCTGGATCTCGAATATCACCTTGAACGAAAGTGTGCCGGGGCGAATGCATGGCCAATTCGAGATTCTTTTTGCGACCTGCGTAGGTTAGCAGGTCCAGACTAATGACTTCGTATTTAGAATCCACCTGTAGGAAGTAGTCGACGAAATGAGATCCGATGAAGCCGGCAGCACCGGTGACCAGAACCGCACTCATTGGTTCTCCTCCAATGATAAAAGGTACTTACCATACTCACTGTTCTTATATGCTGCGGCCGCCCTTCGCACGCCATCTGCATCAATAAACTTCATCCGCCAGGCGATTTCTTCAAGGCAGGATATCTTAAGGCCCTGTCGATGCTCGATGGCCTGCACAAAGTTCGAGGCTTCCAGTAGGCCTTGCGGCGTGCCGGTGTCTAGCCAGGCGATACCCCGTCCAAGCAGTTCCACCTTAAGTTGCTTTTGTGACAGATAACTACGGTTCAGGTCTGTGATTTCCAGTTCACCCCGGGCTGAGGGCTGCAACTCTCTCGCGCGGGTAGGAGCCGATGCATCATAGAAATAGAGCCCGGGTATTGCATAATTGCTCTTCGGAGCATTGGGCTTTTCCTCGATCGAAGTGACGCTACCATCGGAATCAAAAGTCACCACTCCGTAATCGGTGGGATTTTGCACTCGGTAGCCAAAAATGGATGCACCGCTTGCGGATTGATTGGCCTGACGCAACAGTGCAGGTAATCCCTCTCCATAAAAGAAGTTATCCCCAAGAATAAGGCAACAGGGACGCCCTTTTAGATAGGGCTCTGCAATCAAAAGCGCTTCGGCAATACCTGCTGGCTTTGCTTGCTCCGCGTAGTGAATCTTCAGCCCCAGACTGGAACCGTCGCCGAACAATGCCTTGAAGAAACCCAGATCCCGCGGCGTGGATATGATCAGAACCTCTTGAATCCCGGCCAACATAAGGCTGGACATCGGGTAATAAACCATGGGCTTGTCATAGATCGGTAGTATCTGCTTCGACACCGCCGTGGTTAGTGGTGCCAGTCGAGTCCCGGAGCCGCCAGCCAGAAGGATTCCCATTCTATCCATTAGCGCTCTCCCGGGACCGAACAAAAGCGGTGGAAGGGAATGTATTTCGGGTCTGCCATCTTCGCCAGGCCTGAATTCCGATGAAAGCTTGCATCAGACGCAACAGACTACCGGCATTTGATCTCAGATAGTCCGTAAGGAAGGCGCCCATAGTCCGACCGCTGTCCGCGGGCACATCGCGCATCCCATGCAAATCAGCATTCCCCAGGGCAGGCGAATAGTTCTTGGAAATCTGTTGCAACTCTTCCATGTAAGGTCGGTAGAACGATTCAATGGCCTTCGATTGAAGACGGTATTCATTGAAGTACAGTCGTTCTGGACCTATCCGCAATCCATGGAAATGATAGAAGACTGCCGGATAATCTCGACCATTGTGGCGAACGCAAAGCCGGCCAGATTTGCCGAGTATCTTGTACTGTATTACGTTCCAGGGAGCCACGCCTGCCCCGTGATGATCTAACTCGAATACGACCTCGGGAAAGCGCTGCAGCCAATCATCCAGATACTTCTGATCTCCAAATTTACCATCTTCAAAGCGAGCGTAGCACCATTCGATGCATGCATCCCGCCACCATTCCAGAACTTCTCGGCCTTCTTGGGTATTGCGAAAAACCATGAATTGCACGCAGTATTTCCCGCTGGTGGCAGATAGATCGTACTGGGGAGCGTAGTTATGTGGTGTAATCATCACATGACGATCCTCCGGAAGAATCGAAAGCAAATCCTCCGGACTCTGAAAAAAATACATGTCCGCATCCAGATACGTACATGCATCAGGCTCAAATTTATTGAGACAGTAGCGAATGAGTGAGGGCGTAACCGTCCAGCAGTACTCTTGAGCCGTGCGGTCCGGTTTAATGGCAAGCAGCTTCGGATCTTCCATTTCATTGAGCGAAATGGGAATGATATTCTTCAGGGCAAGCTTGTTCAAAGCCTGACACGTGAAGTCATCCATGCAAAGGATGCAAAGCTTAAAGTCACCCTGTCGTTGCAGCGAACGATAGAGAGCCAATCCGCGGCTGAAATAGTTGCGATCAAACAATGTGCAGAAGTAATGCATGACTTAGAAGCTGTTCACAGTTTCAATCACTCGATCGATTTCATCGTCGGTGTGGCAAAAAGAAATTGGCAGGCTCAATTCTGTGGCATGAATCTCTTGGGTAATCGGATAATCGCCTTCAAGAATTCCAGCCATCGCTTTTTGGCGATGAGGAGGCACCGGATAGTGGATCTCGGTGCCTATCCCGTTTTCTTGCAAATGCTGTCGTAGTCGATCCCGCTCCGGATGGCGCACCGGGAATATATGATAGGCCTGGTTTTCTTCAGATCCGACCGGTTGGATGAGCCCGGACAATTGCAAACCTTTATGATAACGCACGGCAATGGAACGCTTTCGTTCAATCCATTCGTGAAGCACTGGCAATTTCACGCGCAGTAGCGCGGCCTGCATTTCATC
>JAGRNC010000418.1 GCA_020440935.1 Leptospiraceae bacterium
CAGAGGTAGTATTTCATTGGCCGCTCGGTATTCGTCTTCGCGGGTTAGATCCACCCGCACCAGCAGCATACTCTTAATCAGGTCGTTTACCCCACCGACGGACAACCGTTCTTCCAGCTCTTCACAGTGCGAGCACCAGTCAGCGCGAAAATACAAGACCACCGGTCGCTCCTGCGAACGAGCCTTTGTGGCGGCGCGATCGATGAGCCCCTCCACCGGCAAATCCGATAGCGAAGAATCAAATCGAAGCTCCCTGTGCTGCAATGGCTCCGCGACAATGGCAAATCCAAGCAAAGCAATGGCCGACACCGCCAGCAATACATACTGGGATCGTCCTTCGCTCAAGACTGCCCAGAAGAGAATAAGTAAGCCCACGGGGCCCAGTAAAAACCAGAATACCCCTTCCCAGACGAAGCCCGCAAACTCAATGCCCATGTAGACAAAAAACCCTTGAACCGGGGTGCAAACCAGTCGATTTCTATAGAGTGAGGAGCCGTTTTACTTCCGTTCTATTGTTTGTTGCTTTGCTCGTGCCAACGACAAAGGCCGTACAGGGCCGTCAGGACGAAGGAAATCCAAGAAAATGGATTAAGACGGCCAGCGAAACATCTGTCGCTGTGCCCCCGGGCTATCGCCCCGACAAAGCCCAGATGCGCGTGTACAAGCACGGTTCCTATAAGCTGGTACTGTACAGTCGGGGCTTTGCCACCGGCGATATGGTTTATGCGGAAATTCATCCGCTTACGGCTCCAGGAAAGAAACCCGAAGCCGAGCAAATGGAGCGCCTAAAATTCGCCGCCCTCAAATACAATGGAATCAATGTAGCGCTGGATAAACGCTCCTGGGGGTTACGGGGATTGTTTGCTATTTATCCCCATCAGAAAGAAAATGGATGGCTGGGGTGGACGTATCCTCTGGATCAAAAATCCGCTACCGGAGACGAAGCTAAGTTCGAATCGATTCGCTTAAAGGTGCACCTGACCAAATTCCCTGTGTACACATCCAGCCTCAAGCTCGGGAAATATTCAAACCTTCAGACCTACCAGAAGCCGGAAGTGCTCGCCCGGATCAAAGAAGAACGTACAATGAAGCAAAAGGCATTTGCTTCTAGAGAGCCGAATCATATTGAAAATCGTCTTTCGCATCCCCGAGATATGCACAAGGTAACCTCGCCTTTCTACGCAACTCGTGTAACCTACCAGTACGAAATTAAGAACGGCAAAAAGATCACCCATCCTCCCAAGAAATACATCCACAAAGGCCTGGATCTGCGCGCCTGGGTGGGTCAGCCTATCTACGCTCTGGCGCCCGGTAAAGTGGTACTGGCCCATACTATGTTTTTTGAAGGCGGCTTCACCGTAATCGACCATGGACACGGAATCATGTCCGGTTATATGCATCAAAGTCAACTTCTGGTGAAGCCTGGCGATATGGTGCAAGCCGGCCAGCTGATCGGCAAAGCCGGAGCCACCGGAATGGTTACGGCGGCGCACTTGCATCTTTCCCTCTGGGTAAACGGCTTTCCAGTGGATCCTCTCAGCCTCCTCAGTCTGCCGGTTCGTTAGCCAGACGGCATTCTTATTACAATGCCGCCCTGACCGGGAAGACTAACTTGTCTGATCGTCAGCTAAGGAGCCGGTACGCGTCCGTTGCGACTCCTGTCGCGCCATCAGGCCGCGGCGCCCAGTCCATCTTGACTCACAAGGTTAGATCCCCGACGGTTTCCGCGCAGCATACTTCTGAAATCATTGAACGGAATGCCATATCGGCGCATGGCGGGTTTGGCAAAAGGTGCGATGGCCTGCCGCAAATAGAATGGCTGGTTCACAACAAAATGATGAATACCGTGGGTGGAACCAAAGTTGAAACAGAATAGATGCAGCGGAAGAATGAGCCAACTATCCAGCACCTGTGTTTGTTCGAATACAGAATGAACATTGCCATAGTAATGCATGTTAGATGAAACAATCTGGATCGCCGATTGGCGTAGCCAGCATGGAATCAAATACACCACCGCGGCCGTGTTCAGATAACCATGCGCGGTTGCAACCCAGCCGGTTTCGTTCCACAGACCGAGTCCGAGATTTACAAGCGATAGAGCGCCCCAGCCCAGAAAAGTATACCAGAGCAAATGAAAGATCGGGCGAAAGGGACCGATCTCATGGGGCGCTTTGATTTTGCGAAAATGCCGCAATGCATCTCTTTTGATGGATGGTCCCTGAAAGCTTAGAGCCATAATCGGATCTACCATGGCCAGAATTCGGCGCCAACCAGGTGCCATGCCATTTGTAATAAAGCGTTCTTCTATGTCGTCGGGCTGCCCGGAAACTTTATGATGCAGCAGGTGAATCTCTCTTCGAAACCAGGGGTTTACTGTATTTGCCCGAAATAACCATACAATCCAGAACATGAAATTCTGAATCTTCGCATTGCCTTTGAAATACAAATTATGGATTAGATCGTGCTCCAGTTCATGAAGAAATGAGGCAAAGATTGCGCTACATACAATGGTAACCCAGGCAGGAACCCAGCCAACGATATAAGCCGCTCCCATCAGAATCATACCCAGGGCCGAACCCAGGGCAATGCTCATGCCGATTCCGTTTTGATATTTCAGTATGGAATACTTGCGCCGGAGTCTGGTCTCGCCAAAGCGAATCCACTTCATGATCTGACGAGTTCGCTCGCGGTCGCCCATTTCCGAAATTCGGATTTTGCTCTCCGCCTTTTTCGTAGTCGATCCACTGTTCCCAGTTGCCTTCATGCTCCCCCTCCCGCCGATGGTCTGGCTCTTGTGCCAGAATCCCGAACGACTATTAGGATCATAGCACAGCCGGGTCCAACTGTCGTCCCATTCTATAGAACGGGCAGTCAGATCTTATAGATTGGAACCGGAATCTGGCCCACGAAGCCGAAATTCCGAAGGCGTCAGACCCGTATTCTGCATAAATACGCGATGATACGAAGTCTTACTGCGAAAACCGACTTCAAAACCAATATCCAGAATCGAACGGTAGGGCTTCTGCAGCAATAATGTGCAAGCTTCCTTTGTACGGAACTCATTGACAAATTTTGAGAAGCTCTTTCCCAGATTATTGTTTAGATACTCAGA
>JAGRNC010000041.1 GCA_020440935.1 Leptospiraceae bacterium
ATGGCTGGCTGGGCCATTCCTATTCGACGGGTACCACTGCCATTGATACCGGAACTAGCGCCGGCTGGAATAACAGCAATCTGGGCTTGATCTGCGTTCGCCAGTAAAGGCCCAACCGTTTGACAGGGTGGCGCGAAGTCCAAATCTCGACAACAATGTCTGCCCTGTCTATCCGACCTGCCTCTCCTTCTGATGCAGCGGCCATCGCACCTCTTGTGTACAGTTCCGGCCCGGCCGCCTTCGATTATGTGTTTTCGCACGGTACAAATTCCTCTGCCCTCGCATTTCTGGAACATACCCTTCGGGAACCCGGCGGGGAATTCGGATATGCAAACCATATTGTCGCGGAGCTTGATGGAAAAGTTGCAGGGGTGGCCGCATCTTTTTCAGGCGATTCGGCGCTACGTTACATGCTCGTTGCCCTGCGTCAAATACTGGGCAACTATGGCCCCATTCGGGGCACAGGTGTAATCAGGCGTGGGCTTCAGGTAGAATCGGTAATTCAGCCGCCTACCGGCGTGATGCATTATATCGCACATGTTGGCGTGGCCGCTGAATCCAGGAGAAATGGAATCGGACGCAAGATGGTAGAGCATCTGCTTGAAGAGGGAAAAAGGTTAAATCGTGCTACGGCCGTTCTGGACGTCGCTTCCGAGAATGAGCCCGCCAGAAAGCTCTATGAGCGTCTGGGATTCAGCACCATCGAAGAGCGAAAAAGCAAATTCGCAAATTCTACAGCCACAGTGCCCCATCACTTGCGAATGACCCTACCCCTTTAAGCTAAGTCTAACCGGCCTTCGAAACAAACCGCCTGGAAGTCAATACGACGCCCCTATTTTTGGGCGCGCGAAAGAGCAGCCGCTGAATCAAAGTCGAATCGTTCCAAATTCATCGGCGCCGAATAGATGGCTCACCGGCGCGGGGAACATCCAGTACGGCGTACATTCGCTGGACGGCCGAACATTGGGAAAGCCGGATACGGAATCGGCTCCTGCAATTTCCTTTTCCAGTATCATGGACACATACTGGTTGGTGCTCGACTCCTGGGTGTTTCCATTAAGAATCACTTCCATTCCGGTCTCTAGAGCATATTTCCGAATCGCTCCATGTCTGGACTTTTCCGGAGCATAGGAATCGGCGGCAACACCGTTTTCGCTACTTACGCGTATTCCATCCGGCGAACGTACAACCAGGCTATGATTGCCCGCTGTATGGCCGGGGGAATGCACCAGTGCAATTCCCTGCCCGAGTAACATGCTATCGACGAATGTGATAATCTTGCTTTCGCTCACTCCTTCTGTTCCCGCTGGGCAATACCAATCGGCTTGAATGGGCAATAGGCCCTGGACGGACTTCCATTCTTCTTCGTGCACAAGCAGTCGGGCATTGGGAAAGACTGCCTTCCGGGTTTCGTCGCCCAGCCAGCGCCGCAGATTTTGGGTATGCAAATGGTCGTACGTAATGTAGTCGATTTGCTCCGGACGAAGGCCCACGGCATCCAACTCCTTAAGTACAGTGGAGTAGGATGGTGCAATGGCACCAATTAGAAATTTCGGGGTGCGGTTGGCAAGCCGGCGAAAGAAAGGTGTGTCCGAGCCGGTTTCGTAGTCGTGGGGATTGAAAAGTAAAGTTCGCAACTCTCCCTGCAAATCAACAAATTGAATGATAGACATAGAGGCCATTAGATGGACCATATAGGGCTTGCGATACCTTTGCGCATAAACTCCCAGGAATGCATAAATGGATGGGTATGGAATGCGAAGAAGGTTGCGACGACGAGCATAGAATACCGGCGATTGCTCAAGAAAACTCTGTCGAAAGGCCCTGCCCCTGCGGCGAGCTTCGGCTACCCGCTCCTGGGGTTTGCCGGTATCGATTAATCCGCGCAGAGCAGGAATAACAGCAAAAGAGGTTTTTTCGGCTGTAATCATTTGTTCCCTCCCTTTCGATTTGCCTGCATTGCCTTGCTCAGTCGAAGCACTCGAATCAAACGGAGCCAGCTGGATGGTTTCCAGAACTTAAAGTCCCCGATCAGCTGCTTGATCATGGACATGGTATCGAAGTAGATCCGTTCGCAAACCAGGGTTTCTCCCTCGAAAATAAAATAGGCAGTCATTCGCACGCGAAACGTCGCGCCGGAAGGGGCCAATCCCTGGTATCGACCCGCATGGGTGCCCAGTAGGTAGAATTCCACAATGACAGCATCGTCGCTATGACGAAGCTGGATCATCTCGTGGCGCTGATCCGGGAATGCTTCTCGGGTGGCACGATAGTATGCGTTCACTTCATCGCTACCGTCGTAGATCTGTCCCGTGGGAATGATCTCGTATCTTGGATGAGGAAAAGTGGAAAGCACGGATTCGAAATCCTGTTTTACTTCGTCCTCGAAATGGTCTCGGACCAGCTTTTCTCTCAGTTGGAATAGATCAGACATTGTGGATTGCATGTAGTTCTCCCTCTGCCTCTGGCAGCTCCGGTGGTTGCACCGGAATTCCCATAGAGTAACCTATTTGCGAACCCAACGCTTGAACAAACGTGGTATGCTTGCTCTTTTTAATCACAAAAATGGAATTTCATCAGCGGGTTAGATCCAAAGAAAAAGGAGGGCTGGATTCCAAAGTTCTTCTTGAAGGTGCGACTTAGATGGGCCGAATCTGCGAATCCAGCTTCATGAGCAGCCTCGGTTAAGTTCAATCCGTCGCTCAGCAAATGCACTGCCTTAAGGATACGACGCCAGAGAATAAATCGTCGGATGGGAATACCCATTTCTTCTTTAAAAAGCCGCATCAGTCGATCCGCAGACAAATTCACCTTGCTTGCCAGATCGGCAACCTGGAGGGACTCCGTCAGGCTCTCAATGTCAGTTTCGATATCCGTGGTTAGGCGCAGTTCACGCAAGATTTGCTCCACGCGACTGTCCAGCACCCGTTTGGTAGGAGTAAATCCAGAAATACATTGAATCACCGAATCGAATAGTTGCCGAGCCTGGCTGCAATTAAGTTCCCCCTGCAGGGCCCGGGTAAAGGTCGGGCGCAGTCCGTCAAAGAGCGAGGATTCCAAGGATGTAACTTCACCGGGTAGAACCTTACTCTCCAGAGACTGGTAAGCCAGAGACTCCGGATCCAGCAATAGCAGTAGTATGGGCGTATCTGGCGAAATTGTTTGATGGTACACGTTTGGCGCAACAATGGCCGCCTGGTAGTATTCATCTGTGCTACGCGTCTCAATGTGAATGGGCTTGTCCAGCGCAACGGCGATGGAAGCTGCATAGTGCTCATGAAACTCGGCATACATCCCGGGAGCCGCATACAGTACATGGCTGTTCCAGATGTAATTATGTCCTTTCTGATACTCGACCAATTTCGCCTCCCGGTAGAAGTAAAGCCCAGGTGGCTTTAGTCTTCGCCGCTCGCCAAGCTACTGCCGTCCCATTCGTCCAGCGGGACGCGGCAGACAAAAACGTTTACCGATTGCATCATGAAAGAACGGACCGACCCTCGCATGGACTGGGCCCGACGGGCAATATTCGCAAGTCCGGATCCCATGGCCTGCCCGGTCCAACTGAGGCCGGTGCCATTGTCGGCAATAATAAGACTACAGGCCCGCCTCCTTTTTTTCCATCGAATGCGCAGCATAGAAGGCTGGCTATGCCGCAGAACATTGGTGATCCATTCCGAAAAGATACGCTTCATTTGAAACTCCTGGAAATCGGAAGGCAATGTGAAATCGGAGATGGAAGCCTGCACTTCGCAGACACCGGAATTCGCCAGGCGATCGCTTACTCGCTTTATATGTAAATAAAATGCGTCCGAAGGACTGGAAGGCATTCGCATGAATTCTACGATTTCTGACATTTCATGAATCACATTGCGCGTCAGAGTCTGGATGCTTTTCGCGGCGGCACTATCTGAACCCAGGTGACCGGCATGGACAGAAATTTCGTGGATATCGGCTCCGATGGAGTCATGAAGCTCTCTGGAAAGCAGCAATCGTTGCTCGGCCAGGCGCAAACGCCAGCGATTGGCGGCTTCTTTGAATGCAAATAGGGTAAGCGAATACAATACCAGGAATTGGAGCACGTTAAACAACGCGACATAGTGGTACAGAAAAACCCAGTCATTCCAATACAGGCGAAGAAATAGATCCGAAACGTAGGAGAAAAGTACAATGGGAACGGCAACTACGATGGTCTTTATTTGTGCGGCATCCCCTTCGCTGCGATTAAGCCAGAAATGTAGACAGTGCGCAAGAACCATTATGCAGAAATAGAGCTGCGTTAGCTGGGCTACCAGAAAGTAATGATCAAAGTCCGGGGCAAAGAGAGTCCAGACAGAGAAAATTCCCAGCGGGATCCACAATGAGAGATCCAGACGGCGAGATCCCAGGTACGTAGTCCGAAGAAAGAAGAGAAACGTTAGCTGCGAAGAGAAGATTCTAGCGATCCATTGAACCTTAAGAAACCAGAGATACGGAACGGCCACCGGTAGCTCAATATAATAAAGACTGTGGATCGCATAGGCCAGAAAAGCGAAAGCAATGTACAGAAAGCCCCGTTCCCTCGACCGGAACGGCATTGTAACAAGAAAGAATCCGAACAGAAAAAATAGAATCACGGTCTCTGCTTGAAACAGAGTGTCGTAAAAGAATGATAGCAGCCAGTAGGTTGCATCCAGATCGGAAGATTTTCCGAGAAGTACCGGACCGCGATGAATCCCTGACTTGACGTCAATGGAAACAAAATGGATGCGAATCGTGTTCTGGGCTTTTAAGAGGCCTGCCGGAATCGAGTAGTAGCGAACCGTATTCCAGCAGGATCGAAAATATCCATGTTTGTGCGCAGCGCCATGCCCGCCGATTTCCACTCCATTTAGAAATAGACGATCTACGGATCCTACCCCTCCTATTAGAAGACGTAAAGAATGATTTGATTCCGAGCTCCACTCAAATTCGCGAACCAGCGAGGCCGCTCCGTTGAAGTGTGGCAGCGTTCGGCGAAGGTTGGAAGGCGCCTTGATAAGGAGTTCGCCGGAAAGCCCAGGATTATCCGGACCCGCATCGGGAATAAAACGCCAGGGGCCAGAGAGATCCAGGGCCCCATCGTTCCCGCTCTGGCAGGAAACCAGCAGTGCCAGTAACAGGGTGCACCGTAGAATTGTGCCTCTACAGGACATGGGCGGATTTTTGCATAACCTTGAATACTGTCCACCAGGGTATGGTATAGCCGGTCCCAAATTTCTGTTGCGATGGTTACATCGCTTACTACGATTCGGCATGCTTCGAAGTATCCCGCTCCGCTTGTTTCTAGCGTTCTGCTTGCTTTTGCCGGGCGGCTGCTCATCGCTATTAAACTTCTATGATGGAGCCTCGCAGGGGGAAGCCCCCGAGATCTACGGCGGAACGACTGCCGATATCCTGGCCATATACGGCGGCCTGGTGATTCGCAAGGAAGGACCTGCCTCCTGTGGACCCATAGCCACAGCTTTCATCGTCTACGGTATTGTGGATCTGCCGCTTTCCTTTGCAATGGATACCATACTACTTCCCATTACAGTACCCTGGAACCTGTATGAGCTGCATCAATGTAAGGAGGGCGGTAGCGAGGATCCATCCAGCGTTCCCCCGACGCCGGATGATGCAGATACTCCGGCGCGCAAGGAGCCCCCGGAACCGGCGGAGTCCGAGAAGATTCCTGCGAACCCGAAAGATGCCCGGACATCCGATACGCCCGAAAACGGGAACCCGGCCGAGTAAAAAAGAACCGGGCCAGGCACTAGTCCAGGAATCTATGATTGCCTATACCACCCCCCGGTATTATTCTTTGTAAACAGAGGTAACCAGAACAAACTATGAGCTACTATTTCAGCGCCGAGATCTCGGAGAATTTTGATCGCTCCCTGGAAATTGTCACGGAGGCCTTGAAGAAGGAAGGCTTTGGTCTAATTTCCGAAATCGATATCCAGAGTAAGCTCAAGGAAAAACTGGGCGTGGATTTTCGCAAATACAGAATACTGGGTGCCTGCAATCCGCCCTATGCGCACAAAGCATTGAGTCTGGAAGATAAGATCGGTACAATGCTACCTTGCAATGTAATCGTTCAGGAATTGGGCCCGGAACGCTGCGAAGTGGCGGCGGTTAACCCCATGGAATCTATGAGGGCCGTGGAAAATGAACAGCTCGCGGAAATTGCCTCCGAGGTCACCGATCGACTGCGACGAGTCATCGATTCGCTCAGTACCTAATTCTTGCATTATGGCGTATCGTGCCCGGGCTTTTGAAATCCGTCGAAACGGAGGTACGCCCAACGCGCGACATTTTGCCGGTCTGGCCTGCCGTTTCGTCTAAATCATTTGACCGGGCAGGCCTTGGGCGCAGGGTTTTGTCATGTGGAAACGACTTCCCTTCAATCTTAAATTATCCATTACCTATTTAGCAATCAGTCTGGGACTGCTGCAGGCCTATCGTCTGCTTTTTCTTGCAGTGTATTATTATCGGGCCGGCAACAGCCCGGCAACGGACATTCTACTATCATTCCTGCTGGGGTTGCGATTCGATATTTCGACGATATGCATGATCCTGGGCCCGTTTGTATTTCTATCGATGATTCATTATCTGAATCGGTTCAAGTTGTACCGGATTATATGGATCTATTTACCGCCCATCATCTTATTTCTGCAGATGTTTCTTCTGGTGGCTGATGTCATCTACTTTGAAAATGGGAATAAACACATCGGCTACGAGGCCTATGCCTTTCTGGGCGGCGGCGAATTCTTTGCAATCCTCTGGGCCGCTTTTCAGAACTCTCCTATCACTGTAATTGGCGGACTGCTTCTCACCTTTGGATTTATAGGCGGCATTATCTACGTTCTGGGCAAGGTGCCCTATGAACACAAATTTCAATCGTGGCCTCGATCGCTGGGGGCCACCGTTATTTTCCTGGTACTCATTGTAATTGGAGTGCGCGGCGGTCTGCAGTCCAGTCCGTTGCGGGTTACGGATGCAGTTTATACGGATAACCACTTTCTAAATGTGCTCGCCCTGAACGGAATCTATACCGCGGTCGTAGACTTAAAGAGCACATCGATTCCGGCAAAACATCAGATGGAAGTGGATCGCGCAGTCCAGGTAGTACGCGAGGCAATCAATTATCCAGGCGCCGATTTCGTAAGCGATAAATATCCGCTACTGCGCCACTTAAAGGGCAGCCGCGAAGGGAGGCCGCCCAATATTATGATCGTAGTTCTGGAAGGTTGGACCGGCAAATACATCAACCCGATTACCGACGGCAAGGTAGATGGTAAACTTGTGGCCCCACACTTTGATGAACTACTGAAACAAGGGTTATTCTTCACTCATTTCTACGCCCCTGGTGGACGTACAACAAATGGACTTATGGCCATCGCCGGAGGCGTTCCAGATCGCCCCGGCCTTACCGCAGTACGAACGCCCCAGATCACCAATCGATTTTCTGGCCTGGGAGATGTGGCGCAAAGCCTTGGGTATCGTACTTACTTTGTTTCCGGGAACGATTTGGACTTTAACAACAAGCGCACCATTATGGCGCACTGGGGTTATCAGACGCTCATCGGAAAAGAAGAGATGGAAAAAGAAGGAATGGTTCAAGGAACAGGAGGTTGGGGTTTTAGCGATCGCAGAATCTTGCAAATACTCCACGAAGAACTCATTAAGCTTCCTGAGAGCCAACCATTCCTTGCGACCATCCATACCGTTACAACGCACTACCCCTACCACACTCCCGATCCAAAGTTTAACATATTCGATGATTCTGTCCAAGATCACGAATACTTGAACGTGTACCATTACGCGGACTGGGCCATCCATGATTTTCTGGAAGAAGCAAGAAAAGCTCCCTATTTTAAGAATACGATCTTTCTGTTCGTGTCGGACCATAGCCACCACAGATACCTGAACTATTACGAAGATCGCAACGTTCCGTTCTTAATTTACGCTCCAGGAAGGATTAAGCCCGGTATCCGCACAGAGATCGTATCGCAGCTTGACGTGTTCCCTACGATACTGGGTCTCATTGGCAAAGATGTATATTTCACATCCTTTGGCCGGGATTTGTTCAAGCGCGAAGCCGGATCCGCTTACTTTGCTTACGGAAATCTATTTGGTTGGATAGAAGAGCCGATTTTCTATGTGCAATCCGTGGAAGGGGGGCCAGGAAACGTGTACACGATCCATCCGCCATATGAAAATCCGGGGCTCTGCAATGCCGTGAAAGCCGAGCTTGCCGAGCAATGTCCTGGTCACTACGAGAAGAGCCGCGCCTTTTTGAATCTAAGCTACTATTTGCTGGACCAGAATAGAATCTTCCCATCGGTTCGCGAACTGGAAGAGATTAAGAAGATTCAATCGCAGCAACATGCGCCGTAATCGCTGCATTTGGGGCGCTGGATCACCGCGGCGCCCCTTCGCAGACGACCCGCGACAGACCCACGACAACGCGCCCCAGGATTCGAACGAGCCCGACGATTAATTCTGCATTCGTTGCAGAGCCTCAGAAAGCGTTAGCGTATGCAGGCTCCGGGCCTCAATCAAATGTCTGGAACAAAAGAATGCAAGCCCCTCGGGATGTCCCATGCGGCCCGAGGGCAAAGGTCGGTAATCGGCAAATTGCACCAGGCCGCCACCGGCCTCTTCCCCATTCCATTCATGCCGAAAGTCTTCTCCGCATAGCTCGCATATTGGAGGCTTCATACATGCCTTAGACGAGCATATACGGCTATCGATCGGAGCAGAACCAACTTTTTGGACGCAATATGCGGGCGCCTGCATGTATTCAAATGGGAAAGCGCCCGTTGGGAATGTGCTACTGACTAACTTTAGTCTACAAAGATTAGGAATAAAGCTCGATCATTTTGTGTGGCTATGCCACTGGCAGTGTGCCAGACGAATGGACTATATCCTTTGCAATAGACAAATATTCTGTCAGGCCGCTTCTGCGGCCGGAACATCTTGAATAAAATAGCGCCTCAGCAGGGCCAGCAACAACAGAGAAGCAGCCGAATAGCCCACGCATCCCAGGAGCACAGGAACCGACAGATAGCCGTTTAGATGGATGGCGAATGCAACCAGCGGGATTAATACCAGACGAAGCATCTCCGCTGGATACACCCAGGGCCTGCTATCCAAAATACCGCCCACCACTGTAAGGCCATACACTACGAATCCAATAAGGATTAATAGCCGGAAGATACCAAATACAGAATCGTGCGCCAGCGAATAAGCCAGAAGGGCACCGCCACTGAGCAATGCGAACTGCGTAATACCATACACTTTGGCCTGTGCAGGCAGCGGAGGATCATAGTTGGGCCGCGCTGGATCCGAATAAACGATTTCGCTGGAGCCCAGATCCGCAGGCTTCCAACCTGGCTTGGCAAACCAGATCTTGACTTTATTTTTCCAGGATTTTGTGGCCATGCATTCTTGCCACAGTTGCGCGTAATAGTGAAATGTCATCCAGAGCGGATTAAAGCTCTTCAGCTGATTTGTAATTCCGTAGTTAATCTTTTCTCTTTCTGGTTCGTACGTCCCGAACATTCGATCCCATATAATGAAAATCCCGCCATGGTTCTTATCGATGTACTGCGGATTGCGACCATGGTGCACGCGATGGTTGGAGGGCGTAACCATGACATACTCCAGAGGTCCCAGTTCGGGTACAGCTGCAGTATGGACCCAGAATTGATACAGCTTTAGCGCCCGGTGCGCGAACAGAAACATCAGCCAGTTCACACCGATCAAAGCCAGCGGCAGAAAGAATATATACTCAAATACTCTCTGGAAGCTACCGCCCCGAAACGAGACAGCGAGATTAAACTCTTCGCTGGAATGGTGGGTTACGTGAGATCCCCACAAAAAGTTTATCTCATGGGACAATCGATGGAACCAGTAGTACAGGAAATCTACCGCAATGACCACAACAGCCCAGTAGAGAAATGGAACCCATTGAATCGAAACATAGGGAAATGCAGAGTGGAAAGCGAGGGGAGCGTCGAACGGGATCTCCAACCCCAGATGGGCCATAATTGAAAAATTCCGCTCAATCCAATTATAAACTACCAGAGCGCCAAACAAGGTTGGCACGCCCACGAGCATGAACATGATTCCGGTGCTCACACCGGCCACAGTATCATTCACACGATAATAATGACGATGTTGTATCCAGCCCAGGATGATTTCCAGGAATATCATTCCCACAATAATGGGAAAGGCCAGTTCCATCATGTTATCCATATCGCACCTGCTATATGTCGAAAATTGAAACCAGGGTCCTGGCTACAATGAGAAAATCCTCTATAATGTTTGCGAAAGCATTAGGGAAAAGAAACCGGTTCGATTTTGCTCGCTCGGGGGGCCATAAAGTCTGATTCCCATCAATCCGCTGGGAAATCCATGGCCAGATTTCAAATACCGATGAACGGGAGCTATGCCATACCGCTCTTGCGAAACGAGCCAGGAATTACCACTCTTGTAAGGCAGCAGATAACATCCTTCGAGTTCAGTATACTCCTAAGAGGCCAGTCCTAGCTCATTCACTTTCGAATCGATGGACTGCAGGTCCGCTTCGCTCAGACGAAGGGCTATGGCGCCAGCATTTTCTTCCACCTGGTGCGCATTTCTGGCTCCTGCCAGAACGGTGGCGATGGCCGGCTGCTCCATGGTCCATCGTAGTACCACCTGAGACAAGGTAGCGCCGTGCCCCGAGGCGATCTGGCGCAAATGATCCAACAACCGCTCCAGCTTGTGCATATTCTCGGATTGCATCCACTTAGAATTCGCCCTTGTATCTCCGGCGTTGAAGTTAGATTGTGAATGAAACTTGCCGGTCAAAAAACCGCGCTCCATAGGACTGTAAGGTAGAATGCTCATTTGATTCTTTTGCGCCAGTGGAACGATGTCCTTTTCAATGTCGCGGGAAACCATACTATATCGCACCTGGTTGCTTGCCAGATCAATCGTCTTGAGCGCCTCCAACATCTGATCGGCCGAGTAGTTGCAGACTCCGGCAGCACGAACCTTTCCTTGCTGGCGAAGCCGATCAAATGCCTCCATGGTCTCGCTAATCGGAGTGGTGGCATCGGGCCAGTGCAATTGATAGAGATCTATGTAATCGGTCTTTAGTCGACGAAGGCTATCTTCGCATTCCTGGATAATTCGATCTTTTCCGGCAAATTTATGCATTCGTATGGGACGACCGGATTCGTCATTGGTATCAAAGAAATACTCGCCTTCCTCGGTTTCCCAGTTCATGCCACATTTGGTAAGAAGCTGGTATTGATCGCGAGGCACAGATTGAAGGGCCCGGCCCACAATGTCTTCGCTTCGTCCAAAGCCATACACAGGAGCCGTATCGATGGTAGTAATTCCGAGCTCCAACGATTTGCGAATGGCGGCCATCGCATCCTTTTCTTCTGCGCCGCCCCACATCCAGCCGCCGATGGCCCATGTTCCAAGCCCGACGACCGACGCCTCGATACCGGAAGACCCGATTGGGCGGGTCTGCATTTCACGCGACATTTCGTACCTTTCCGAAGGATTCCAGAACCGACGTTGCCGTCTCCTCGTCGACGATCAGGGCGTCGAGCAGATTGCCGTTCAGCGCGGCGCGGATCGGCTGCACCTTTTCCGGCCCGGCGGCGACGCCGATGGTGAGCGGACAACTGGCCAGTTCGGCCGGGTTGAGCGCGACGAGGCGGGAATTGAGCGGATAGTCCGCCACAGTTCCGTCCTCG
>JAGRNC010000419.1 GCA_020440935.1 Leptospiraceae bacterium
ATCAAGATCTGAAAAAAGTGCGCGCATACGGCGCAGTGGATAGTTTCCATCCACAAGTACGGACCGAGGGATGACCTCAGAGCGAATGCACCGATGCACAGCTCCAATCATGGCCTCTTCGATGGTAGGGTTTATTCCCAGGCGGTCGATAGTCCGCGAGGATGGCATCAGAACCCCGGAACAAACGCTGTGGGACTGGATTGGCCGAACATAGGCCTCGCGCCTGGCGGGGCTTAGCTTTTTTGAGTCACGGATCCCTTTTAGATCGTCTGGGACTTCATGTAGAATACTCGAAGGAAATATTACAAAGCCAATGGCCACTGGTCCGGCCAGACAGCCCCGGCCGGCTTCATCGAGACCGATTACTGGCCCCGGAATCTGCGAATCCAGGGAATCAAGCTGATGGGATGGGCGTTTTTTGGAGGCCACGGATGGCCAGAGGCCAGGCGAATCTCAGGATTCGCCTGCTCCTTCTGTTGTTGCCGCGGCAGGCGCTTCTTTCTTCTTGGTGGCTTTTTTCTTTTTGGCCGCCGTAGTTTTACGCGCTTTCTTTGCTTCGCTTACCGCTCGGGCATCAAAGGCTTCTTTGATACGCGCCGATTTACCGGAACGCTGACGCAGATAGAATAGCTTGGCACGACGGACTTTACCGCGACGACTAACTTCGATCTTTGCGATGGATGGGGAATGATAGGGAAAAATCCGCTCCACTCCGACGTCGTGGGAAACTCGTCTTACAATAAAGGTCCTGGACAGTCCTTCACCACGGATACTGATAACGGCGCCTTCATAGACCTGAATCCGTTCTTTGTCCCCTTCCGTAATGCGGTAGTGAACTTTGACAGTATCGCCAATGTTAAATGCAGGCCATTCTTTAAAATTGATATGATCGCCTTTTGCAATCGTGGATTTGCCGCCGTTAACAGTGATTTCCACCATTTCTACGGGCGCAGCCTCGGCAGCTTCGGGCGCTGCTTCTTCGGCGGTCTGGTTTTCGTTCTGTGTTTCTTCGGTGCTCATTTCCATTCTCCTGGTTCCGTCTAGCAAACCATCATTCCAGCAATATTCCTCGACTGATTCTGTCGCTGCTCTCTTTTCTCCAGTGTGCGATCTTACCGTGATCGCCGGATAATAACACGGGGGGCACCTGCCATCCCTGGTATTCAGGAGGCCGCGTATACTGCGGATACTCCAGCATACCCTCGGTTTCGTGACTCTCCTCGATGTGGCTTTGGCTCGATCCCATGAATCCAGGGAGCAATCGCATGACGCTCTCCAGAAAACAAAGGGCCGCAGCATCACCCGAATTCAGAACAAAGTCACCAATCGAAATCTGGTAGTCCACCAGATGCTCGGCCACCCTTTCATCGACTCCTTCGAAATAGCCCGAAACCAGAGTAATTCCCGGAAGTTCGGAAAAAGAGCGAACCATCTTCTGGTTGAGTCGTTGGCCTCGCGGCGTAAAAAGAACCACCGGATGCTTCTCCGGAAAACTACCCAACGCCCGATGAATGGGACCCACTTCCAGCACCATCCCGGGGCCACCTCCGTACGGCAAATCGTCCACACGGCCGCCTCTTTTCGGGTCTGCAAAGTGTCTGAGCTGCCGAAACCGCAGTTCCAGCAAGGCTTTTTTAAGTCCCCTTGAAGGCAAGCCACTTTCAAGGAAGTAACGGTAGCGCTCCGGAAAAAGTGTAACAATCTGAAAAACCATGCATTTCAATCGTCGGAGGGATCGAGAGATCGTAGATCGGTAAAGGTGACGGTGGCATTTTCCTGGTCAATCAGTACATGTTTGTCCGATAGGGGTACCAGTATGGTGCGACCTTGCCAGTTTACTTCCAGCAGTCCGTGGGCGCCCGTTTCGGAGTAACCGGTGATCGCCACCCCTTCGGCACCACCGCGATCCATGCATCTGTACTGGAGCAGCTCAAAGACATAGAGGTCGCTGCCCTTATCTGCATGCAACGCAGTCTCATTGACGAAGAGCCAGTATCCGCTGAATTCCCCGGTATCGGGAGCGATGGAAATACGGCAACGGCCCGACCGAACAGCGGAGTTGCGCTGCACCTGAACCTGGCATGCGTCCGAAGGAATGGCATCCAGTCGACCTTCATACGGAGGGCGATCCGGGCCCAGTTTGCCCGGGATTAGAAAGGCTTCGAAGGAACCCAGGGTGCCCAGTCCGTCGCCGGGACAGGTGCAGATATAGATGCCCTTGCCCGAGTGTACTAATTTCTTGATTCTAGCGAGGGAGAGGTAGGCCACTCAATCGATGATTTCCACGCTGTAGTTGGCATCATCCTTGAGGCCGATAGCGTTCACCACATTTCGGAGCGCCCGTGCCACGCTTCCTGATTTGCCGATGACCTTGCCCACATCGGGCTCGGCCACGCGTACTTCAATAATCGATTCTTCCGGGCCCTGGATTTCGTTGATCTTCAACTGATCCGGTTCGGAAACAATGTTTTCCAGTACGTATTCGATGAATACAGTTGCCTGCGACATACAAGTTCCTCTGAATTAAAGGATTCCCTGTTTTTTGAGCAAGGAGCGAACAGAGTCTGTAGGCTGTGCGCCGGATTGAATCCAGTGCTTAACTCGTTCCTCTTTCAATACACAGTTTGAGTCGAAGGATACTGGATTGAAGTAGCCTACTTGCTCGATAAATCTGCCGTCCCGAGGGTATCGAGAGTCTGCAGCCACAATTCGATAGAAAGGCTTTTTCTTGGTTCCGTATCTCTGTAAGCGAAGTTTAACCACAAACCGAGAAATTATGACGCATGTTTGCTGTCAACGGAAATCAGGGCGGCATCCCGCAGTCGAGCAATGTTTCCCGCAATGTCGCCGCCCTTAAAGCAGGCCGATCCGGCCACAATGCGTCTGGCTCCTGCCTCCAGAATCGATCCAACATTGGAGGCATCGATGCCTCCATCCACTTCGATGGTAATGGGTCGATCTGCGATTTTCTCGTGCAATTCGCGAATCTTGCGCAGACTGGAGTTAATAAAACTTTGCCCGTAAAACCCTGGCTCAACGCTCATTATCAGAACAAGGTCGATTTCATCTAGAAGGTAGTCCAGAGAAGACAGGGGGG
>JAGRNC010000420.1 GCA_020440935.1 Leptospiraceae bacterium
CCCATCGCCCCGGTCTTTCGCGGCAAAGCTCTGGTGGGAGTCCTGGATCGGGATAACATCCAGGAATTACTAACTTTGAATCAGGCAATGAAGCAATATCTGGATTCTCCCATCCGGGCCGATTCGGGTGCCGCGCATCCCTGAATCCGTTTTTTACCAGGCGAATCGCCCCATTAGATTATGGTGCCAATATTCAGGGAAGGTTATGCGCAGTCAGAAAAAATGCGAGCCCACCGGCAGGTTAGATGCATACCATACCTGGGTTCAGTAAAAATAAGTGGTCTGCTCTGGCCGGGCAGATTATGATGTATTGTGCAATGGAAAACCGGAAATAAGAACCTTCGACTGGATCCAGAGTTCAGGAAGAATCTGACTATCTTTCTGGTCCTGGCAATCTTCATGGCGCTTATGCCCATAGGTTCCGAACCCCATCTCTGGCAAAAACTCAACCTTCTCTTCCACGGTTGGTTACACGGTGGAATGGACTGGTTCGACCTTATCCTGCATGGCGGGCCGCTCCTAGGAGCGATTGGATATGGGATTTACGGTTTGCTGCGGAAGCGACAGTAGCGCTTAAACGAGTACGTCGAGGAAATCACTATAACGACGGTTTGTCTCGCTATCCAGAAGCATTTGTAGCTCTTCGTCGCTCACAGAAGCGGCGGCCCAGTGCTCCAGATTTGTGTTAATGTAGAAGATGTTCATGTCTTACAGGCCTTTCCTGTATCTACATAAGACGAGCAAAAGGCCCGGGCTGTTCTGCACTCAATGTCTATTTTTTAGCCGGGCTGGCAGTTTTAACAGGTTCCCCTGACGACGGAATTCAGGACTGCTCCGACCAGCGCGGCATTGCCACCGTCGGTGCTTCTGCCTTTTAGCCGGGCTATTGAATGGATAGGCCTTCGGAGCCAAGAATAAGAGCGGGTGCATCGCCCGGAGCCACTCGAATATCTATTTCCTGTCGATGGGACCTATCGTTTTCTGTCCAGTCGACGAAAAGCCTGTAATCGCCTGGCTCGAAATACAGCCGGGACCCCTGGGCATCCTGCAATCCATGGTAATAGTTCAGTACAGACCTACCGTTTACGCCGATGAATAGGCTGGTAACATTGGTTTTCTCGGCGGATCCCAGGCGGAGTTCCACCTTCGTCAAGCTGCTCGTTTTGGCGTCCCGAAAATCCAGGAGACCCTGCAATATTTCCTGCCAATCATCGGCCCACAGAGAATCTACAAAGTGAATCCCCGAATCGCTCCGCCGAATGCGATCGCCCTGCATTTCCAGCTCAATGGTCCAGCCTCCCCGGTCGTAGACTTTCTCCTCGCTGGAAGTGATCCATTGAAAATTCCGCTGCCGGAGTAATGAATAGAGGGAAATGCGTTCCGCCTCGGTACTACGGAAGAATAGCACTGTACGTTCTCGCTGCATCCAGGTTTCGAAATAGGAAAGATCTGGCCCAATGACGATCTCGGTGCCTCGATTCATCATTCCGCCATCCTCATGGACAAGAATCGTAAAATCCGAAGTGGGCTCCCGGGGCCATGTAGAAATACAGCTAGACAATCCGATAATCAATATCATTGCCGTTCGATGCATCCGATTTGTCATACAATTTGGACGCATTGCAGTAACTGGAGTTCTCTGGTCCTATGAAATTGCGATTTTTCATTTTTGCCCCTTCTTTCGTGGCGCTCTACTTCCTGGCGCTGTGCCAGCCTGGAGCGAACCAGCGACCGTCTTCCCCGGAAAGGCAGGTCAATTCGGTGTGGCAGGACCGCGCTCTATTTCTGGCCGGATTGCCCGCTTCAAAAGAATTTGAATCTACACCTGCGATTGCTCGCATTCTTCAATCCGGGGATTACCAGGATCACCGACGACAGATGCAGGGATTCTGGAGCAGCGTTGAAAGACAGCGAGTTACTCCCATGACCGATTGGTGGAGAGGCCAGCTATCTCCGCGCCTGGATAATATCGAAAGCCGAGTGGCGCTCTATCCTTTGAGCGGCGGCGACATTCTCAATTTCAAATTGATGTATCCAGATGCCAAACGTTATATCATGATAGCGCTGGAAAAGCCAGGCACCATGCCCGATCCATCGCAACTTTCGCAGACCAGATTGCAGGGCGGGCTGTATTCCGTGCGAAAGATGATCGGAAACATCGCGCTCACAGGATACTTTTTCTCGCGATGGATGAATCAGTTTATGAACCCGTCCAGCTATGGCTATTACGGAACCATGCCCACAGTATCCGTATTTCTGGTACGCCTGGGTCATCGCATACAGGACATTCAGGAAATCTGCATTGACGAAGCGGGTCAGCCCCAGAGCAATTTTACCGGCCCATGCGCGCTGCCCGGTTATCGTATAGATTTCATTGATGGACGTACGGATGAAGAAAAGGATCTAATCTATCTTTCCAGCGCCATCGACAATCGATTGTTTTCGGAGGATTCTCCGGGCGGGAAGTTTCTGCGAAGCCAGGGAGAGCTAAACGTAATGATGAAGGCGGCCGTGTATTTGTTTCATCGGCCGCAGCATCGGGCCGCCGCCGAATACCTGCTTTCGCATTCCGAGGTAATCATTCAGGATGATTCGGGAATTCCCTACGCATATTTCTCCCACGACCGATGGAACATAGATCTCTATGGCACCTACCTGGTACCGCTTCCCGGCATGGGCGTCTATCCGCAACGGGATCTCATTGAAGCCTACCGCAAAGGAGCTCATCCCATACCATTTGAATTCGGATACGGCCCAAAGACCGTGGCAAAGGAATCGGGCCTGATGGTGGCCTTTCGAAAGGACGGCAAGTAATCCATCTTTCGGACGGGCACGTTGCTGCGTTTCGTCACTCTATTGGTTCGATAGTCACCGCCCGACCTGGCAGGCAACTATCGATTGGCCACAGCCGGCTTTTCCAGCGCGGCCAGACGGCCCTCCAATTCGGCGATTCTGGATTCCAGTTCTTTGATTCGCCGGGCTGCTCCCGCATCGGCCTGTTCTAGATGCTTTATAGTGACGATACCATCGCGTACAATTAAATCGTTACCAACTGCGAAGGGTCCCCGCACGTATACCATCCCATCATTGGCCGTAA
>JAGRNC010000421.1 GCA_020440935.1 Leptospiraceae bacterium
TATCGTCCAGGCCCACAAAGGCTCCACCACAGATGAATAGAATGTTCTTTGTATCTATGGTAAGGAAATCCTGATGCGGATGTTTTCGGCCGCCCTGCGGTGGAACGTTGGCCACAGTGCCTTCGATAATCTTTAGCAATGCCTGCTGTACGCCTTCTCCGGAAACGTCCCGTGTAATCGAAGGGTTTTCGGTTTTGCGCGAAATCTTGTCGATCTCATCGATGTATATAATTCCAATTTCAGCCTTTTTAACGTCGTTGGAGGCGTTCTGGATGAGTCGAAGTAAAATGTTCTCTACATCCTCTCCAACGTAGCCCGCTTCGGTGAGAGCTGTGGCGTCCGCGATGGCAAAAGGTACCTTTAGAAGTCTTGCCAGGGTTTGCGCCAGCAAAGTCTTTCCGGAGCCAGTAGGTCCGATGAGCATGATGTTGGACTTGTCCAGCTCCACATCGCCCTTTTTCTGGTTTTGCTGGATTCGCTTGTAGTGGTTGTAGACCGCCACTGCCAGGGCTTTTTTCGCATCGTCCTGGCCAATAACGTACTCATCCAGGATCTTCTTGATCTCGGAAGGACGCGGAAGCTCTTGCAGTACACCGGCCGCATTGGAATCCTGCTCGCCTTCCTCGGCGATGATTTCGTTACAGAGCTCGATGCATTCATCGCAGATATAGACGCCCGGCCCGGCCACGAGACGGCGGACCGAGTCCTGCTCTTTACCGCAAAACGAGCAATGGAGCTTTTCTTTATCTGATCCTTTCTTTCTCGAGGCCATTTGTCAGTTTCTCACCTGCCGGGGTCTAGTTCAAAGAAAATTAGCCCGCGGATTTCCCGTTGGAGGCGGCTTCCGCGCCTCGCGGCTTAATCTCGATTACATGATCGATGAGCCCGTATTCCCGGGCATCGTCCGCAGACATGTTACGAACGCGATCGGTGTCCTTTTCGATCTGTTCCAGAGCTTTGCCGGTGTGATGCGAATAAATCCGGTTCAGCCGATCTTTTACGCTCAGGATTTCCTTTGCCTGAAGCTCAATGTCCACAGCCTGGCCGGTTACTCCGCCCAGGGGCTGGTGCATCATAATCCGGGCATTGGGTAGCGCGGATCGCTTCCCGGCTGTTCCGGCAGAAAGCAGAAGTGAGCATATATTGGCCGCCTGGCCCACGCAAATCGTCCGAATGTCCGGCCGAATGTATTGCATTGTATCGTAAATGGCCAATCCGCTGGAGATATATCCTCCGGGGGAATTGATATAAACATAGATGTCTTTTTCCGGGTCGTCTGCCTCTAGAAAAAGCATCTGCGCAATGATGATGTTACAGTAGTTATCATCGATTGGATACCCCAGAAAAATGATGCGGTCTTTGAGCAACCGGGAGTAAATATCGTACGTGCGCTCCCCCCTGGAAGTCTGCTCAATAACGTAGGGCATAATTGCCATGGAATCCTCCGTTCCTTCTATTTATCGGCCCCGATTGGATTATCCGGCGGCGAAAGAGGCCAGGGCCATGCTCCACCGTGAATATTCGCTTTTTGAATACCAGGACTCGTTCCAGTCAAGTGAACTATGAAATAGGGCGATCGTCCAGTAAAGCCGCAAATTTTTGCGATTCGGAGTCAGCCGCAGCCCTAGTACTGCAGGGCACCCTCTTCGAAGAGCTTCTCCGCCGAGACGGCCGCTCCTTTCTTGAATTCTGCGTTGTCCCAGATTAGATCCAGGGTTTTGCGCATTCTAATTTCGAAACGGATATCGTCCCGCAAGGAATCGTTCTTGGTGAGCATTTCGATCTGACTGTCGGGTACTCGATCCCCTGCTCGCTCCTTGATCAAATCATCGATTTCGGAGGCTTCCACTTCGATTCCTTCTTTGTCCGCGATTTCGGCCAGAATCAAGCTTTCTCGAACGTGTTTCTCCGAATCATCGCGCATGCGCTTTTCCAGGGATTCTTTGCTTTCCCCGGCCAGTTGAGCGATTTGCTCCAGAGGCATGTCTTTCTGACCGATTCGGCGACGCAGATTCTCCAGCCGGCGCTGGAATTCGGAATCTACCAAACTCGTAGGTACCTCGAACTTGGTTTTTTCGTTCAATTCGTCTACCAGGGTTTGCAGTACACGGGAGCGGACCACATCTTCCGCGGCTTCCCGAATGTTCTTATCGATATCTTTTCGTAGATCCGCTATGGTTTCGAATTCGCCCAGATCTTTGGCAAATTCGTCATTCAATTCGGGAAGTTCTCTATAAGAAGACTCTTTAATGGTAAATGTGACAGCGACCTTTTTACCGGCAAATTTCTGATCCGGAAAATCCTCGGCAATAAGCTGGTCGTAACTCTTTTCTTCTCCGATTGAAGAGCCGATTACGTTTTCTTTCAGACCGGGAAATACATCGTCCCGATTGGTATAGAAAGGAAAATCCTCATTCTCAAAGAGTACTTCCTCGCCTTCGGCCACTTTGAGCTGAAGTCGAGTATAATCTTCGTCCTGGATGGTTCCCTCTTCTCTTGTTTTTAGTATTGCATGCTCTTTACGTAGAAGATCGATCTTCTTTTCGATGACCGAATCTTCGATTTTAACGTCGCCTTTCTCGGCTTTCAGCTTTCGATACTTGGCAGGCTTGATTTCGGGGATGTATTCGTATTCGCCTTTGAAGGCTGCCCCTTTCTCGCGGGACATGCTTTCAATTTCAAAGCGAGGCGCCTGGATGGGCGCCGGTTCCAGATCAGGAAAAATATCCTGCATGGAATCCTGGATTAGGAAGTTCGCGGCCTCGCCGGCCACAGAATCTCCTAGATGCCGGGCCACCATATCCAGTGGAACTTTACCTTTCCGAAATCCGGGCAGCTTTACTGTTCCTCGGGCCTTTTCGTAGGCCTTCTGGAACGATTGCTCTACCTCTTCCGCAGAGTTGTTGACGGTAATTTCCATTACCGTCTCGGACTTTTTCTTTGTTTTAAATTCCATTCTGTTCGCGAAAGAAAAGGATGAGCGGGAAACGGGATTTGAACCCGCGACCCCCTCCTTGGCAAGGAGGTGCTCTACCGCTGAGCTATTCCCGCATGTGCGAGCGAAGGGACTTGAACCCCCACACCTTA
>JAGRNC010000422.1 GCA_020440935.1 Leptospiraceae bacterium
AGTATCGCGGCACAGGTGGTCTCGAATTTATAGATGCCGCTACCGCTCTATACTCGCAGCGAATAAAGCAATATATAAATACACTCGAGGCGTTGCAAGACCGGCCCATGGAATTCGTGGACGATTCGCTGGAATTATCCGATGCAGACTTTGGTTCCGCCGAAGAACTCAAGCAGCGAGTAAACCGTAGTGTTCGCTTTGATATCATGAAGCGCGTATTCTTTGCAGGATTACCCGCCAATTTTGCCGAATTCCAGAAAGCGCTACAGTCCGATTCGTCGCGTTTGCAAAAAGAAGTCATTCGGGCGCGCCTGGCCCATGCAAACGATCTATTACACCATCCCGATGGTTTGCGCGATCATTTATATTTTTTGCACAGCGCTGCATTGCTCGCTCAATTTGATCCGCACACTACCATCCTCGGCCCGTCCGATGCGAAACGCTTCCAGCGTTCCCTTTCGGAAGAAGGCGAAACCTTTGGACTGACCCTGGATCGCGGACCTCTGGGTGAAATTAAGATACTTCGGGTATTTCCGGGTGGATCTGCCTGGAAATCGGGTAAGGTCAATCCAGGCGATGTACTTCTGGAAGTGCACGTTCCTGAATCCAACCGAACCATATTTGGCGCCGATTACAGCGCCTACCGGCTTCAAGAAATGCTGGATGAGCTGCCCCAGGATGAGGCTGTGTTTCGACTGCGAAAGCCCGATAGTAGCCTGGTTAACGTCAAACTAAGCAAAGAAAAACTCAAACTTGAAGAAAACACCGTCTCGGGCTACGTTCTCTCTGGCACAAGAAAGATCGGCTACATTTATCTTCCCTCCTTTTACGAATCCTGGGACGACACCCCCGGCCCGGCAAGCTCCAGCGATGTGGCCGGCGAAATCATTAAACTTAAGCGTGATGGGATCGATGGCTTGATCCTCGATCTACGCGGAAATGGCGGCGGGTCCCGGGCCCAGGCGGCCGATCTGTGCGGTCTTTTTATCGATGTAGGTCCACTATTTCTTGGAAAGGCCGGCGAACACATTGAAATCTTCAAGGATCCCAATCGAGGGGCTGTTTATAGAGGACCGCTAATTGTCCTCGTGGACGGTTACAGCGCTTCGGCCTCAGAGTTTTTCGCCGCAACAATGAAAGATTATAACCGGGCTTTAATTGTGGGCGGCCAGACCTTCGGAAAGGCCACCTCCCAGAGCATGATCCCCTATATGGATCCACTGGTTAAGAAGCCAGCCTTCCTGAACGTGACTACTTTGCTGTTTTACCATCTTGATGGTAAGAGTCATCAGGGCGAAGGAATCAAACCGGATATTGCTCTACCATCCTTTGGCGAAGGAATGCGCGAATCCGATTTGCCCCATGCTCTTGTTGCTGGCACCATTAACAAGCCTCTACCCTTTGAGAAGCATCCGGCGCCGCCTCTGGACAAACTGCGGGATAAAAGCGAAACCAGGCAGTCCAACAATGAAGAATTAAAGAAGCTAAAGAAAGTATTTGATGAGCTGGATGATGTGGGCCGCCCACCGGATACAATCCCCCTGGAACCGTCCGAATTTTACGAGGCCATATCCGTGCTTCGACCATTGTTGCAACGCCTGGAATCGCAACCGGAGTATCGAACATCCATTTACAAGGCGCGATTGCAGAAATTCGACGAAAAGGCCGAGGAACTCAGTTCCTACAGCAAGCTGCTGGCCGACGAAAGGATCAAAAATCTGGAATCCGATCCCTGGTTGGAAGAAACCTATAACATAATGAATGACTACATAGACATCGAAGGTAAGAAATGAACAGATCCTCAATCCTGCTACTTACTCTGGCATTGGCCGCCGGCTCGGGATGTAAGACTATACCGGCGCCCGATGCCACCGCACCCGGCGCTCTGGCACACATGAAAGAAGTCAATGCTCCCGCCGATCCAATTCGCAGCAATATGCTCACGTATATACAGACAGTGGCGCACAGCAAAGATACAGCGGAAATGGAACAGCGTCGCACAGTACTGATCAATTCCGTGGCCAGCGCCATCCGGAAGATCAGAACCATCCAGCCATATAAAGGAGATGATCGATATCGCGCTGCTACGGAAGACTTGCTGGATAAGATGTATGCAATTCTTACGGAAGACTATGGACGTCTGGTTGATCTAAAGAAGATCTCAGAACAATCCTATGATGCCATGGAAGCCTACATGGAAGCGCGAAAGCAGGCGAACAATAAGCTTCAGGAAGCCAGAGATGAAACGGCCCAGGTAGAGGAATTATTTGCAAAGGACTACAATATTCGGCTGGTGGAAAACACGGACGAACTGGGTAAAAAGCTAGAAAAGGCAAGCGCTGCCATGGGCCACCAGAGCAAGGTCTTCCTGCTTTATTTTAAGGCGTACAAGCAAGAAGAAAGACTGATCGAAGCGCTAGATAAAAACGATATTAGCGGAATTGAGCAAAATAAAGATGCGCTTCAGGATTTCGCCCAGGAGGGCCTGGAAAAGCTGGCATCGGTTTCGCCTCTGGACGGCGATGACTCCTTGATCCAGGCCAGTCGCCAACTTCTGGAATTCTACAAAGCCGAGGCAAACAAAAGCGAGCTATTTTTGGACCTGGCTCTTAAGAAGGATCGCCTGGATAGGGCGAAGCAATCCATTGATTCCATGGATCCTGCCAGACGAACGAAGGATCAGATAGACAGTTTCAATAAGCTGGTAAATGAGTACAATGCTCTGGCACAAAGAAGCAATGCGCTCAACAGCGAACTAAATAATAACCGGAAGGTGCTCATCGATCGGTGGAATCGCACCAGCGACCTTTTCCTTTCGCGTCACGTACCAAAATAGAGTCGCTCGGCAGGCCATTTTTCTATTCGCGAAAGGAAAACGGAAACCGCACCAGGCCTGGCGCTTTCGGCTGCTTCCAGTGATAGCGCAATCAAGCTGCTAATTCGCAGTATACGAATCGGTGCTGGGATTGCCCCAGAGCATAGCTCATCTCTCTGAATCCGGCCGTCGTGAATTCGACGGGCCGCCGAAACAGCGGGCCGTCATAAACGAATGTATGAAATTCGCCGTATTCGCCGC
>JAGRNC010000423.1 GCA_020440935.1 Leptospiraceae bacterium
CAACATAACCCCGCGTTCGCCTACGATTGTATCGTATCCTTCGTGCAAAGCGGTGATAAATTTGTGCGCGTGGGCCGCGCGTGCCGCTCGAACTACTTCTTCCTCTGGAATGTCCACTCGTCCGAGAGTGATATTATCGCGCAGGGTGGCGTTAAATAGGAATACGCTTTGCGTAACGATACCAATTCGTTCGCGCAAATCATTCAGTCGAAATTCGCGCAGATCCTTTCCATCGATTAGGATACGACCTTCGCTGGGATCGTAGAACCGGGGCAAAAGATCGATGAAGGTTGATTTTCCGGCGCCGGAGGACCCAACAATGGATACGGTCTGCCCCGCCTCCACCGATACATTTACATTTTTTAGGGCCAGGTTATCAGCGCCAGGATATGCGAAACTAACGTTATCGAACTGAATTAGATCCCGTACCCCTCCAAATCGAAGGGGCTTTTCAATTTCGGTTAGTCTTGGCTTCTCATCCAGGATTTCAAAGATTCGCTCGGCGGCCGCCGAAGAGGCTCCGAGAAGATTAATCATCACCGAGACCTGTTTCATGGGCCGCATGATAAAGATTAGAATAAAGAAAAAGCCGAAGAACATCCCGCGACTTAGTTCGCCATGGGAGATCTCATAGGCGCCCCAGCCCAGAAATATCACCACAACCAGAGTGGCCACAAATTCGGTAATGGCCGGCCCCACCTGATGATAATAGTGACCTTTGAATGTATTTCGGAACAATCGATCGTTGATGAGATTAAAACGCATCTGCTCGAACTTTTCCATCGAAAAAGCCCGAATCACTCGAATACCGCTAATGATCTCCTGGACATGGGCGCCCATTTCGGCCAATCGCTCTTGCTGTCCCATGGCGGCGCGACGGATCTTAACTGCAAATTTGTTCACTGGAGCAATCAAAATCGGGACAACCACAAGAATGGCGATTAACATCTTCCAGCTAATGAGAGCCAGAATGATCAGGTGCGTTACTATATAAAATAGATTGACGATGGCTTCCTGAAATTCGGTGGAGAGGGATCGTCCAACCAGTTGTACATCGTTGATCACACGACTCATGATCATACCTGTACGGCCCTGCTCAAAATAGTCCAGGCCCAGGCGATTCAGTTTGCTGTACAGGTCGTTGCGAATATCACGAATCGCATAGGTTCCCGCGGTCCCAATAAAATAGAGGCTTAGAGTGAGCCCAATAATCTTAAGAAAGTAAATGGGTAAAACCAGAAGACAGAGCGAAAAGATTGCCTCCCGCGGCGTCTTGTCTGCTACCCAATTATTGGATGCCACTTTGAAGCCAGTCCAGCGGGCATTGATGCTTTCAAAAATGGGAAGCTTTTCGCCGGCCTGGAAGCGCTCATATTTATGCTGCTCGGATGCTCCCACGGGAAAAAGCTCCACCTGCTCGGTTTCGCCCAGGGCATTAAATATGGGGATGAAGATTGTAAGCGAAAATAGATTTGTAATCGAAACCAGCAGAGAAAAGGCCAGGCCGGCCATGATCCTGAATTTGTAGCGAACTACAAAACGCCCCAGGCGCCAGAGCGGCATGGTGCGCAAAGGAGGCTTCTGCTGTTTTTCTTCCATGCTTGCTTCTGCTTTTCCGATTTTCCGCTCACGGTACGGCCCATTAATAGCGGAAATCTCCAATTCCAAATACGAACTGGAACTTATCATCTCCAGCGATGGGCTTCAGCTTACCATCGGCGTAGTGCAGTTTTTGAGCAAGAAAAAGACGAAGTGGAAGTACCGGGATCTGGATTCGGATACCGAATCCCCAGCTAAACAATGTCCGATCCAGCGCCAGGTTTCTCTGTGACAATACGGCCCGCCGGGGATCATTCCAGCCCGATCGAGAACCGTAGAAGTTAGGCTTTTGATTCACGGGATTAATACGGTCCGCCAGATAAACATCCAATGCCGACGATCCCTCAAATTGCGCGCGAACATTGTCGTCATAATCATCGACGTAATCTTTGTAATCCCCGGTAAGCTCGCCCAGGTTAACGAACATACTACCTGCATCCAGAAAGAAGCTCCACCAGAGCACCGAAGGCTCAATCGGCAAACGGAGTTCCAGTCCACCCAGAAGCATGTGATTTGCGCCACCCAGCTGCCACCAGGGCTGCGGAAAGTTGGAATCCCGCGCGTAATCGTAGCCGCGCAAAGTCTCATAACCGCCGATGTAGAGCTTGTCGCCCGGCTCGATGTACGGGTTAATATCTTTGTTCTGGCTGCCATTGTAAGGCGCCGTTTCATGGGTAAACGTTCCCGATACCCGGGCTTCGATTACCACCCTCCACCGCTTCAGCGCATTGGATCGAAATAGTCCGCCAAAAGTGTAATCGAAAGGCCAGTAGTAATACGCAAACTTGGCCGTGTACTGGTTATAGTGGTCCTGCCCGCCCAGGATCTGACCTACGGTTTCCACGGATAGGTCCATACTCAGGCCCTGTGTAGTATTGTACACATTGTCCCTGGAATCGTATAACAGACCGTTTGTAAGACTGGATTTGAACTGCCAGCCCAGGTTCGTTCTTCTGATTACTTCATTACTGGCAAGCGCCGAAGGTCTGGAAGCGACGGACCAGGATGGAGAATACCGATGGTAATGGGCCCAGTTAATCCAGAACGTATGGGAAAGTCCCACGCCCACGCCCAATGAAGTGACTTCATACGTAGCATTTTCAAAGAAGTCGTTGGAGTCATCGCTCACCTGAATGGGCGAGATCTGAACTGTAGACGAAGCGTATCCTGCATAAAGCGACAGCGCCCAGGGTCGGGGTGCGCTTCTGAAACAATCCTCTTCTTTTTCCAGAAATGGACGAATGACATACCGAATCTTCTCTTTGATGCGATCCAGGTTTTCCTGATTCTCGGGCTCCGATTTTGCCTCGCTGACGTACATCCGAATCATCTTGCCGACTTCGCTGTACTGGTTCTGAAAGGTATCAGATAGCAACTCCAGAGATTCCAGATTGTCGGCTTCGTCCAATCGCTGCTGCTGATTATACCAGTATCGACCGGTAGAATCCTGGCATGCCTCGTAGATCCAGGG
>JAGRNC010000424.1 GCA_020440935.1 Leptospiraceae bacterium
TATGAGACCGGCTTTTCCGGAGTTCTAGATCAAATAAATGCAGGCACCGTGGAAACGCCCGCAGAGGCGAATATTGCCATGACTCCGCTAAAAACGCCCATCCACGATTTAGAGGAAGATGCGGAAACGTTTAGCCAGGAGACCTTTGGGCTAATGGGCAACATCAAAAAAACGGCTCAAAATGAGTCCAGTAGCCTTACCAACACTCTCATAACAGTAACCGGAATTGCGCTAATTGTTAATATAGTAATATCGATCATCATTGCCTCGGAGCTCGGACGGCAGATCAAAGCCCTGGTAACCCGCGCTCAGGAGGCTGGCGACAAGATTGGTAATGGGGATCTGGAACACCGCATTTCTGAAGATGGAATTACTGTAGAAATGCGCGGTGTGCCCAGGGCCATGAACGGCATCATCGAGGCAATGACCAGACCTGTAAGCGAAGCTGTGGGAGTCATTGATCAGATGGCCCGTGGTGTTCTGACCGCACGAGTTGTGGGCGATTACAGCGGAGACCATGCGAAGCTCAAGAAGGCGCTGAACAGTTCTCTCGTATCCTTCGATGGTATCGTCGGACAGGTACTCGATGCTGCGGCCCAATTAAAGACTGGTAGCGAACAAATTGCTATGGCAAGCCAGAATCTATCGCAGAGCACCACACAGCAGGCTGGAGCTGTGGAAGAAATCTCGGCGGCGGTTACGCAACTGGCAAGCCAGTCCAGAGAGACGGCGCGAAATTCCGACGATGCAAACAAGATTGCCACGCGGGCTCAGGAAAGCGGCGAAATCGGTCTGCAGCGAATGCGCGAAATGGTCACTGCTATGGAGCAGGTCCGGGAGACTTCCGGTAATATTGCGCGAATCATGAAGTCGATTGATGAGATTGCATTTCAGACCAACCTTCTTGCTCTCAATGCGGCTGTGGAAGCGGCTCGCGCCGGAAAGCACGGAAAAGGATTTGCTGTAGTAGCGGAAGAAGTGAAGAGTCTGTCGCAGCGTAGTGCGGACTTCGCTCGCGAGACGGCAGGTCTGGTGGAAGAGACAAATGCCCGGGTTGAGAATGGGGCGGAAATTGCAAGAAGCACAGCTGAATCGTTAGAGGAAATCGCCCAGATAATTACTAAAGTAAACGGATACAACAAGGACATTGCTATCGCCTCCGATGAGCAGGTTAAAGGCGTTGAACAGATCGAAAAGGGGATTCAGCAAATCGAGCAATCGGTGCAATCGAACGCTTCGAACGCAGAGGAATCCGCCGCTGCCAGCGAAGAATTGGCCAGCCAGGCCATCCAGCTCCAGGGTCTTGTGGAGACCTTTACTGTGGAATCCAGAAGCTCCAATGGAAAATCCACACCGTCCGGAAAGCGCGAATCGGGGCCAGTCTCTGCGCCGCCGGCGGCGGCCATTGCCGAGAAGCCAACATCGCCGTCCACGCCACCGAGGCCGCAGGATGTCATTCGTTTAGATGATGAAGATTTTTCACAGTTCTAGGGAACCGTATCATGTCAGATCTGGATATCTTTGATGAAGAAAACGATCTTGAGGAAGAAGAAGAGCTTCTAACCGATAAGTATCTCAGCTTTCGCCTGGGAAATCGCGAATTTGCCGTTCCGGTGGCCGTAGTTATCGAAATGGTCGCTATGCAGGACTTTACGGAACTGCCAGAAATGCCAGATTTCGTAATTGGCGTCATCAATCTTCGCGGACGGATTATTCCTCTGTTTGATATGCGCATTCGTTTCTCCTTACCCGATGTTCAATACACGGACCGAACATGCGTGATAATCGCCGAAGTGCAGGGCAAGCTTGTCGGTCTGGTCGTTGATGCAATCCTCGATGTGGAATACATCCCGGGCGAAGAAATACGACCCGCGCCCAGTTTTGAGGGCGACGAAGTGAGCGAATTCGTGGAAGGCATTGGAAAGACCGACGATCGTGTGCGAATATTGCTCAACCTCGAAGACTTACTTCGAAGATTAAACAAAGAGGATCTGGACCTACTACAATTACCCGAAAAATCCGGGGAAGCCGGGCAGTAAGAATGGAAAGAGGGCAGATTTTCCGAGAGTTTGTTCAAGACTCCATTGAGCTTCTCGATGAAATCGAAAGGCAATTATTGGAGCTGGAAGAGTATGTGGATCGATCCAGCACCGAACTTCCAGAAATCATCGGGGCCCTGTTTCGCTCCTTCCATAGCGTCAAGGGTACATCTGGTTTCTTTGATCTTGCGTTGGTGGTTCGCACAAGTCACGAAGCCGAATCTTTATTGGATCTGTTTCGATCGGGTAGTATTCTCATAGCCACCGACTATATCGATGCCTTGATGGAGTGTCAGGAGTTTCTGGCGGATTTCTTTCATCGACTTGCAGAGAAGCCCGAATCTCTGGACCGCCCCGAGCTGGCCGAACAGTCCCGCGCGATCGGTTCGAGGCTCAGTGTCATGTGTTCCGAAGTCAAAGAACTGGGCAGCGCAACGATGGAAGCGTCCATGGTAGCGCCGAATGATCCAGAAGGATCGGGTGCAACCGAAACCGCTATTATGGAGGCTCAGACAAACAGCGCACCCAGGTTTGCACTGTTTGACTCGGAAGAAACCTCTGTATTGCCGCAGCAGAATCAGGAGATAGTCGATCCAAAGCCGTCTTATAGTGACACTCCGGCCACTCGAACGAATTCCAGTAAGACTATTCGCATAGATACCGAAAAACTCGACGGACTTATGGAGTTGGTGGGCGAATTCAGTATAGGAGTGTCGCTGGTCGATGATGCTGCTCGTCGGCGCGAGGAGCACCAGGAGCTGTTTCGAATTCGAATGAATCAGCTCAAGAAGACGGCCCGGCATCTTCAGGAATTGTCTTTATCGCTGCGAATGGTTCCATTATCTCAGGTGTTCGAGAAAATGAAACGGCTTGTCAGAGACTTGCAGCGCAAGACTGGCAAGCCTTTCTCGCTTACTGTTAAAGGCGGAGACACCGAGGTGGACAAGACAGTTGTAGAATTATTGTCCGAGCCTCTGGTTCATCTAATGCGAAATGCAGTGGACCATGGGCTGGAATCGCCGGAAG
>JAGRNC010000425.1 GCA_020440935.1 Leptospiraceae bacterium
TCCATCGCGTGGACATTGAGCAGGACCGCGATAGTTTTATGCATTACTGCGCCATCCACCATGGCGGATTAACCGGGAAGGGATTTGTTCGCACGCGGGCCAAAAAGCAGGGCGCCGAATTCCGGGGCGTCGGTCTGTACACCGGGCAGGCCGCCGAACTCCATGACATGGAAATGGAGATTACCCATGAGGCGGACCACTGTAACAGTAGTCTTCTGTATAAGACGGTATTGCGCGATCGAGCGCACAGCATCTTTAACGGGAACCTGGTGGCCCCTCCGCATGTTAAGAAGGTGAATTCGCATCAGATCAATAATAATATTGTGCTCAGTAAGAAAGCACGGGCGGAATCCATGCCTCGATTGATTATTCAATCCGAGGACGTGGCCTGCGAGCACGGAGCCACTGTGGGCGATCTGGACGATCAGGCACTCTTCTTTCTTCAATGCCGGGGTGTACCTCTGGAGCAGGCAAAGCGAATGCTCATCGAAGGATTCATGGAAGAAATTCTGACCGAAGTGCGGCTATCCGACGAAGACAAAGAAGCCATCCGGGAACAATTGTTTCCCATTCTTGGCTGATTCTCCGCGAAAAAATAGAAAACATCCCAGACATATAGAATTCATCCCATACAGGAGAAGTCATGGCAGAGCCACTGGCACAGGAAGATCAGATAAAAGAAGGAGAAATGCACTCATACAATACGCGTATCGGTCGCGTAGCTCTTACCCGACTGAATGGAAAAATCTGTGCATTCGAGAATACTTGCACCCATGACGGCGGATCGCTAGAGGGAGGCCACCTGGAAGGCAAGGAAGTGGTCTGCCCCAGACATGGGGCCCGCTTTGACATAGAAACCGGCGCCGCCACCCGAATGCCCGCTACAGAAAGCATTGAGGTGTATCCCGTTTCCATAGAAGGCGGTGAGGTTCTGGTCGATCTCGATGCCTGAATTTGCCATCGATTAGTGGGCCGCTACGGTGAGTCAGACGGGGCCCGGGTCCGGGCGCCGAGCCGGCGTCGGTGTAGATTTACCATAAAACACTGGAAATACAGGGGCCCTCCTGGTTTTTTACCGGAGTAGCGCAACAGATGCTACAGGAGTATTTCTTCCATGGCAGGAAAGTTACTGGACTACGGGAAGATTCGGGAGGATTTCCCGATCCTTTCCACAAAAATGAACGGAAAGCCGCTGGTTTTTCTGGATAGCGCGGCCAGCTCCCAGAAACCCAGACGAGTCATCGAGGCATTCGAGGACTACTACCGTTGCAGGAATGCAAATATCCATCGTGGCGCATACCGACTGAGCTACGAGGCCACCGATCTGTACGATCGCACGCGCGCACGCCTGGCCAAATTTCTGGGCGCTAGCGATCCAGAGACTGTAATCTTTACTCGCAATACTACCGAAAGCCTCAACCTCGTTGCTTACAGCTGGGCCATGAATGAACTGAAGCCCGGAGACGAGATCCTTGTAAGCGAATTGGAGCACCATTCCAATCTTGTGCCCTGGATGATGGCTGCCAAGAAGACCGGCGCCGTATTGCGGCACATTCCGCTCACCGAAGATGCCCGCTATGACTTGAATCGACTGGATGAAGTCCTGAGCGATCGCACAAAGATCGTTGCTGTGGCCCATATGTCCAATGCAGTGGGCACCATCCACGATATTAAGTCCATTGGGAAGCGGGCCCACGAAAAGGGAGCGATCTTCGTCGTGGACGGTGCACAGGGAGCCTGTCACAATGCAGTGAACGTGGAAGACCTGGACTGCGACTTCTACGCCATATCCGCTCATAAGATGCTCGGGCCCACCGGGGTGGGCGCGCTCTATGGTCGACGCTCGATTCTGGAAACCATGGAACCATTTCTGGGCGGCGGCGATATGATACTTACGGTATCGAAAGATTCATTCAAGCCAGCGCCGCTTCCTATGAAGTTTGAAGCAGGAACGCCAAACATTGCCGGCGTAGTCGCTTTCGCCGTTGCCCTGGAGTATCTTAGCCAGGTTGGACTGGACAATATTCATGCCCACGAGATGGCGCTCATAGAATACGGATTATCCGAGCTTGGCAAAGTGCCTGGAATTCGCCTATTTGGTACCAACGACCTGGATCATCGGGGCGGAGTGATAAGCTTTCTCCTGGAAGGAGTACACCCCCACGATATTGGAAGCATCCTGGACGAAGAAGGTGTGGCGGTACGCGCCGGGCATCATTGCTGCGAACCCTTTATGAAAAAGGAAGGCATCTCCGGAACTGTGCGCGCCAGCTTCTATCTTTACAACGGCCCGGACGATGTGGATGCTCTTGTGCGGTCGCTGCAAAAAGTTCGCGACATCTTTAAGATGCCAGTGAAGAATCTCTGATTCTAGAGAACGAGTCTATGTCACTTAGCGAAGATTTATACAAAGAATTAATTATCGAACATACCCAGGAGCCCAGCCATCGGGACATTCCCGCCGATCACAATTTGCATGAAGAGGGAGTAAACCGCAGTTGTGGCGATGAAGTCGAAGTTTTCTTGAAGGTGGAAGACGGGGTCATCAAAGCCATTGGAATTGGAGGGCATGGTTGCAGCATTTCCACTGCCTCGGGTTCCATGATGGCCGATGCCGTAGATGGCATCACCGTGGAACAAGCCGAGGACTTAATCGAAAAATTCAAAGCCATGATTGTAGAGAAGCAAGAGGCAGCTTTCCCAGAAGGATTGGAAGACCTGGAAGCATTCAAGGGAGTCCAACAATACCCCATTCGAGTAAAATGCGCCACCCTTGCCTGGAACACCCTGGAACATGCTTTGAAAAAAGCGGGAGCGCTCTAGCTTCAAGCAAGGCTCATTGGTCCTTACCATCCGGGAATGGTCGCAAGGCATCGGCGTTCAGCGCCCAGAGCGCACCCGGATCTCATTGAATACGTCGCCTAACGGAGAGCGCGGATTTTTTAGGCGCCCCTAATCTTTGCCTCCGTTTCCACTTGCATCCTGATCTGCTAGAATAGAAAGTTCGTCCATGGATTCTTCCAGGCGCTACGTGGCCCCGCTTCT
>JAGRNC010000426.1 GCA_020440935.1 Leptospiraceae bacterium
AGGCATAGAGGCCTCCAGCGGAAAAACTCACCAGATACGTCTTTGGATTGAGCTTGAAGTGTTCGCGGATCTCGTCTTCGAACAGCAGGCCTGCATCGCCCGCCTCCATTTGCTCGAAATCATCGTCTCTTTCGCCGCTATGGCCATAGTTTGGCGATAGAACAATGAAGTTATCTTTCTGCGCCATGCCTGCAAATGCATTGGCGAAGAAACGACCGGATCCTCCGTCGCCATGAAAAGTGAGGATTAGATCGTAGGTCTTCTCGGGTTTGTATCCGGCGGGAATATAGATGTAGTATTGCATCCGTGGGTCCGCTTTGAGCCGGCGCTTTTCAACCTTGCCATAAACATAGGGCTTCTGGGATTCCTGCACTTCTTGCGCCGTAGGTCTTTGCTTGAGAGCTTCCTGCGTGGCTACAATGTCTCCTTCTGGACTAAAGGCATGAATCATAAAAACAGTGAACGGTGTGGCTATGCCACGTCGGATTTCAAAATAGTCTAATTCGGGTTTTCCGGAGAATGAATCGACTTTCCCATTGGCCCTGACCGACGTATACGTGGAAGATTTTGAAAATTCAATGATCCCGTTTGGTTGGCGGGTGTTGGCAGGAGTCAGGCCTGTGCGACGAAAGATGTCGTGCTGGGCGTTTCGACCATATTCTACGCCTTCATAGCTTTGTTTCGCGCCTTTCCATTCTTCAAACATTCGATTAGCGAGCCTGGGCGATAAAAAGGTCTCAAAGATTTTCTTAACTTTGTTCTGATCGGTCCAGATATCCAGTATTTCATTGGATGAGTTTCTGTACGCAAAGGCAATGCTCATCACTTTACCGTTGCCGGAGTATTCTGCGCCAAGGGTGGAAAGACGCAATGCAACGGTGGCGCCGTCGATGGTGGCATAGGCCTCCATTTTCTCTGCTTGATCGGATTTTCCTTCCACGGTAACGCCGGGCCGAGCCAGAAGCATCGAGCGAATCAGGTCGGGTTTTACCAGAGGAAACTCTTTTAGAATTTCGGTTTCATCGAATTCCGCACTGGATCCAGGTCTGTAAAAACCAAACTTTGGTACACCGGGAAGTGGATCGCCGAACGTGGCATTACTCAGCTCAATTTGGCCGGGATCAACATTGTGCTTATAGGCAAATGTTCCGTTAGCTCCATAAGCAACGCTGGCTCGTTCTTTTAATACGACACTTTCGCCTTCTTTGCCCAGGTAAACGTAGCCTTCCGGGCCCGCAGGGGCAGCCCAGAGAATAACGGTGAAGCCGAAAATCAGGCCCAGGATGATCAAGCGGCTGGCTACAGGTCTAATGTGCATGGTGTCCCCTCAATTCTTTTGCCATTCATTTGGACGTTCAATCCGACGGCTTTCACAGCCCTTTTTTGCGGAGACCTCTAACTTTTGAGGCGGGGAATCGGTTGTTCGCTTTTGGATTTGGGGCAAAGATTCAATGCCATGCCCCCAAAGTGCGGGTGGTTACCCCGGTTCGGTGAAGAGATGATTCGGCAGGGACGCCATCGGTTTGATTCGTTTAACCGAATCTGCCCCGACTATTGCACTTCACGCTCTACCAGTGCCCGTTTCCGACGTCGCCTTTCAATAAACCAAACAATCAGCACAGATAGCGCATAAAGGATTACAATCGGTCCGGCCAGGATGGTTTGCGTCAGTGGATCGGGTGGGGTCACAATGGCGGCCACTACGACTACGACGGTGATGAAGATTCGCCAGTACTTCTTATGCCATTCAATGGTTAGAATGCCGGCGGCTCCAAGAGCGACCATAAGGAGCGGAATCTGAAATATGAGTCCTGCCCCCATATGAACCATAAATAGAAAGCTGTAATATTTCTCTATCGAGGTCTGTGGGATTGTGTTTTCCAGTCCCATCAGCATAACCTGGAAAAACATCTGCAAACTAATAGGGAATAGATTGAACCATGTAAAAACAACGCCTCCCCAGAACAAAAAGCCGGAGGAAAGCACGGTGAGGTTTCCTATCCAGGCGGCCTTGCGGCTGATCGCCGGAGTAATGAATCCCCAGAGGATCCAGAGGATGATGGGCGCGGTGGTTAAAACTCCCAGCAAGAGACTGAGACGAATGACAACTTCCAGTGGACCGGCAACGGCGCCGAGAATGAGCGGATACTTCGAAACCGCTTTGAATGGTTGCACAAGAATGCTATGGATTTGATAGCTGAATACACCGAAACCGGCTGATGCACCAATAACGATGCCAATGATCCAGAGGAGCCTCTTACGAAGCTCCTCCAGATGGTCTCCCAGACTCATATACTTCTCTCTGGGATCGAGAGCTTCTTCCTCTTGCTCTTCTTCGAACGCAACTCGATCGCTTCTGGAACGACCGGTGGACTGGATCTTTCCAGCCTGGCGCTTGCGCGGCCCACCGCCGGACGATGCCGACGATTTCTTCTTTGCAGACGTCTTTTTCCCGGAGGATTTCTTAGATGCGGGGCTTGCCTTCTTGGATTTCTTTCCGGAAGGGCGAGAGGACCTGGCCATATGTTAGCTCTTGGTTTTGCTTTTCGGTTTTCGCTTGGTCTTTTCCGAGTTTACGGGGTCATGATTGGGCTCTTCCAGCTCCGCCGTTGCGCCCGTTACGGATTTTCGAAATTCGCGGATGCCGCTACCGAGATCTTTAGCCAATTGAGGAATCTTTCGGCCACCGAATAGAATCAGAATCACTGCAAGGATAATGACCCATTCCATGGGACCAATTCCTTGAATAAACAGAGGTGCCATACAGTCCAGGCTCTGCCCGGGCTTTTTTTTTACAACTTGAATTTTGAGCGCGCGCCTGCATATCGTGCCTGTAATCCTATGCCCGTATCGAAGGAACAAAAGGCTCTCTACAACGAGAAGGTTCGTCCCTACAAGGACTCGCTGGAAGAGCTGAAAAAGGAAGCATCCACGCTAAAAGCGGCGGCTCGCAAGAATGCCGAGCTCGAGCCATATTTTATGGTTCGAAACGCCATCATTGCGCTCAAGAGCTGCAATCTGATGGTCCAGATGTCTACTCTTTC
>JAGRNC010000427.1 GCA_020440935.1 Leptospiraceae bacterium
CGAGGTGCTCCAGCAGCGCCACGACCTCTTGCTTGAGGATGAAGTCATCCTGGTCGCGCTCGGGCCCGGGACCGCTTTGTCCGCCCAGCTTGATCTCGCGCTCGATGACCGTGTCAGGGGTGAGTTCCGGCTCGCCGTCGCGGACCGGAATGTTGGTGATGCGACCGAAGTTGATGTCCTGCATCAACTCAATGAGTCGCCGCTTCGGTGGGGTGAGGTGTGCTTTGTTGACTTGTGCCACTGCCAGTCTCCTTGTTCGGAAGTTCTGGCACGCCCGGTGGCCAACCCTGTGCTGACCAATAAAAAACGCCGGATCGCGCCTTCAAAGCTGAAGGGGCGACATCCGGCGTCGTGCATCACGACAAAGAGCGTCGTGGGAAATTTTTTTAAACTTTTTTTGCCTGGGCTATCCGATCACGGGCTTTGTTTCCCATGATATGGATTCGGAGGGCTGATATCTCATCTCGCCACCGAATTCCAGTGAAGACTCAAGGTGTTCTGCAAAGGCAGTCATTCTGGCATCCTTGAGATTCTTCAAGGTGCGACGAACGGCCTTGCTGACATTATCTCGTGGCTTTCGAAGGGGATCGTTCGCGTGCCTCAGTTTTCCACCTGGCCCTATCATTGCCTTTACTTGAGAAAGGAGCATCTCCCGATTCTCATGTAAATCATCGAGACGTGATAAATCGGAACATTCGCGGGAACTTTCTATTTCTTGATCGATTCGGTTCAATTCGTTTCTGATTTCAGCAGCGGCCTGGTAATCGCCAACTTCCAATCCGCTGGACTCGAGCGCCTTTCTCGTTTCCTCGTCCAAAGTACCTCCGTGGTAGAGATCCAGCACCGAGATATAGCGGCCAGGTGCGGCAAGCAGGAGGGTGAGATATTCGACACCCTTTTGCCTCTCAAATGGGACTGATTCCCCACCTTGGAATCGAATTTGCCATCTGTCTCCGCATTGCCGGAAAATATTTGCCGGTAAAGGATCTGTAGATGCAGCAAAATGGTTATCGGGAAACAATATTCGGAATGGCGATTCATTCCGTATCCGCTTAAGGCGGCCGCCTTCCTGGAAGGCAACTTCCTCGCAAAGTGCCATAAACAGTGCAGCTCTTTGATTCATGAGGCGTTCAGCGCTTCTGCTTAGCAGTTTTCGAGTCGGTGCGAGCAAAACGAAAGGGTTCTGGTTTTCTAAACAAAGCTCACGGACGGTTTCAGTCATATCGTCCTTTTTCTCTGGGAGCGTCAAATAGACCGGAAACACTGTGCCGGTAGAAGGTAGAAAGTCGCCCAATCGCCAAGTATGGCTCAGGATAGGAATAGGCTCTTCGCGGTGCTGAATGTCGAGTGCTCTGCATATCGCCTTATTGACGGCCGACTGTTTGAGCCTGTAGATGAAAGTCTGTTGCCGGACAAGAGGAACCGCCCCAGCTTCCTTCTCCTGGCAGACGGCTACGATTTCGGAGTCCGAATGCACAACGACCTTGCGTGGGCATCCCAGTCCACAATCGGTTGGACAATCCACAGCAGTCGCGTGATTCTTGGTTAGCTGAAGAAAGTGGTCCCGAAACAGCGGATACCGATCCCAGCCGGAGAGCGCGTGATCCCAATCGAACAGCGCCGCCGACTTTCCAGGCAATGCTTCCAGGAACTCCCAGACAGGGTCATTCATCCAGATTCCCTCTGTTCCCCGTAATGAAGCCGCGCAAAAAGAGCCAACGTTCCAGGATTACGGAGTCATCGTCACACCTGAAGCTTGCCCTGTTCCCTGAACTAATAGTGAGCGACCTTGGCTTCTTAACTTCTTTAAATTTCACATAAAAACTAGCCTGTGTAATTCGTCCATGTTGGGGAAACTGAAAGCCTCGATCTCGGAGTGAAGCGAAAAAATCCTCAGATCTCCTGATTTCCTTGTCTTTGTAAGCTCCTGCGTAAGAGAGCTGAACTTCTTTAAGCTTTACGTATTCAAGGCCATCAACATCCTCACACGATAGCGATTCTTCTCCCACCGTGCGCAATGACTCTAAATTAAATTGGCTTCTCTGGCTGAAAAAATTCTCATCACCAAAAAGATGTTTCCCAAACATCTTTCGATACAGCTCCTTTTCTCCTTTCGTTACTGCATGCATTCTTATTTCGCCAATCAGGGGATTGTATATGAGAACATCGAATTTCTCTGGTCTGAAGTATTGGCTCTTAGACTTGCCAGATTCGATAACGGACTCACGATTGAAAGAGCTGCCATGCCTAACTACGATCCATATGTAGTCATCCTTAGAAAATATTTTCACTTTGGAATATTTGCCTTTTCGTTTCTTGGCAAACCATTCATCAAGGTCGTTTTCCAACGCGGTTATTCTTTCTGAGGATGGAATTGTGAAAACTGGCAGAGGATTAACCACCGTTTTGAAATATTCGAATGAGCGTTTATTGAGAGGCAATAGTTCAGCGATTACTCTTTCGATGATGGATTTATCCTTCATCCAAACCTGAATCGCAAGATCAGCAGGAGTGGCGGTTTCCTCAATCTCGGTGTCGAGTTCTGTCCCGTATATTTCTGCCTGAACTGCTTCAAACCCTTCTTGAGTCGAGACCTCGTTCACATAATACAATGCCTCTGCCAAATCGCCCGGGGTCGAATTGTCCGGGGTCAATAAAACGTGACTGAGCTCGTTGTAATCCAGGCCATCTTCCTCCTGGACTGGTGGCAACTCTACGCCGCGAGCTGAAAAATAGGCGGCATGAGGCTCCAGAAAGGCAATGAGATGCTTCCTGTCGATTCGCCGGAGCATCCCCGGCTTCGAAAAGCGGCGTAGGGTGAATGATGCCATAAGTTACTCCTCTCGTTTTGTCGTTACTCTTCCATATCTGTCTCGATCAATTCCGTTTCCATCCAACGATCTTGCCCAGCACGCGAAGGTCATCCTCCGGCCTGACTCGGATCTTCCGTACCTCCGGGTTCTCGGGCACCAATTCGATGAGCTCGTCTTTGATTTTCAGCCGCTTGACGGTCGCCTCGTTGTTGAGCAGCG
>JAGRNC010000428.1 GCA_020440935.1 Leptospiraceae bacterium
ATCCAGAAGAATGGATTCTGGTGCAACATAACTTTGGCGAGATCCGACACATTATGTGGAACTACGTGGGAATTGTCCGCTCCACGCTTCGGCTAAACCGGGCCTTACGAAGGATCAATCTGCTCTACGACGAAATTATGGATTTCTATAAACGGACCGTAATTCAGAATAAAATCCTGGAACTACGCAACCTGGTGTTGATTGCACGGCTGATTATCGAATCGGCGCTAGAGCGTAAAGAAAGCCGCGGCCTGCATTTTAGCACCGACTTTCCAGAAAACCGGGATCCAAGTTCCACTTACACCGAACGCTGGCGCACATCCTGAAGGAAGGCAGCCACGGCTGTATAGATTGAGTCTGGAACAGGATTGGAGCATTGAATGAAACAAGAAAACCGCGGGCTAAACTTCAAATCCCTGGACGACGTGATCGAAGAGGTTCGTCGCCTTGCAAAAGGTGGCTATAATAAGAAAGGGAATTGGGATCTGGGGCAGATGTGTTCGCATCTGGCCGATTGGGCCCTCTATCCCATAGATGGCTATCCCAGCGCACCGGCGCCCATCCGGGCCGTACTGGCACTAATTCGGATTACCAGCGGCAAAAAGCAGCTCAAGAAAGTGCTGGAGAACCGGGGCTTTGGCAAAGGTAGTCCGACGATGAAGGAATCTGTTCCTTCGGATACGCTGGACGAGGAGGCCCAAATCCAGCGATTGGCCGATGCACTCCATCGACTGGATCAGCATCCGGGACCCTTCCACGCTTCCCCGTTGTTTGGCGATCTGGATCGGAGTACCTGGATTGAAATGAATCTCATCCATGCCGAGCATCATCTTGCCTATCTGGAACCGAAGTTCTGAGAAGTACGGCTGACCGGGCGATCCAGCTGTCTCTTTGTGAATATTTGGCCTTCCAGGCTTAGAATACGCACCATTTAGCTCGGTCGCAACGTACCCGCTTGACGGTAAATGCGCACCTCCATTTCTGGACGCGATGAACGAGAAGACCGCCAAATTGCTGAAGCGCTATGCAGATAAGACCGGTAGCAACGTTCGGGATCTGAAAAAGGCCTGGCAGGGGCTTACAGCCCGCGAGAGATTCGAAAAACGACAGTCCTACCTTCAAGAACTGAAAGGCAAAAAATAATCAGTCTTTCAATTCGACCAGGGTATCCTCTGGATTAACCACATCCCCTTCTTTGCATCGAATGGAAGCCACCGTTCCCGGTCTGCGGGCCTTAACCTGGTTTTCCATCTTCATCGCTTCCACAACGAATAATGTCTGGCCTTCGGTAACCGAATCACCTTCGGCTACCGAGAGCCTAATTAACTTGCCCGGCATGGGACTCCTGTAATGTAGGTCCGAATCCGAAAGGGCCGCATCTGTTTCCACCGATTGGAAATGGAAGTTTTCACCTTCCAGATGCAGATAAAAATCCTTCTCGGTGAAGAAATAGGAACCTTGATAAACTCCGGTAGAGGTTTTGATTTCGAATCGCTCGTCGTCGAGAAAGCGAAATCGCTCCACCGTCAAAAATAGGTCTTTCGCATTGCTCTCTTCCACAGACGTAGCATAGCTCTGGCCGGCGGATTGTACTTCTAGAATAAAGGAATTGCCTTCATATCGGAAGGTCTTTTTCATGCAACGAAGAGGATCGGTTGCTCCGATCATGTCCACGAAAATCTTCTTCCCCTCCGACAAAAATGCAAGACCCTTCTGACATTCCTTCTTCTGCGGAGAAGTTGCAGCGAGTGCAGGCGCGACAGGGAGTGGAGGCGCTGGTCGATGTGGCAGCGGTGCTTCGCGAGCCCGGCGGTTGTGATTGGGATCGGGAGCAGACGCTGCAATCCATGCAGCCTCATTTACTGGAAGAAGCCCACGAACTCATCCATGCTATTAACTCCGGAGACATAGAGAACTTCCGGGAAGAGCTGGGCGATATGCTCTTTCTGATCATCTTCTTTGGCAGGTTGGCTCAAGAAAAAGGTTGGTTTGACCTGGCCGAATCGGCTCAGGCCACGGTGGACAAGCTAATATTTCGCCATCCGCATGTGTTCGGCGATCTCAAGATCGAGGGAGCATCGGGAGTACTTGCCAACTGGGAAAAGCTAAAAGAGAAAGAGAAGAACAAGTCCAGCGACGACTCCGTAGACGGAGTGTTTCGTTCTGATTTTGGCAAGGGTACTTCCTTTCTTCCAGGCTTGCATCGAGCAGAAAAGCTACAGAAGAAAGCGGCCCTCAAAGGATTTGACTGGCAATCAGTACGCGAAGTGCGCTCAAAGCTGGACGAAGAATTGGCCGAGTTAGATGAATTGCTTGCGAAGAGTCCGGGCCCTGAGTCCATCGAAAACTCCGCCATTCAGGAACGGATACAGGACGAACTGGGCGATGTTCTGTTTACCGTGGTGAACCTGGCGCGCCACTTACAAATTCCATCCGAGCTGGCCATGCATCATGCCTGCGAAAAGTTTACCGCACGATTTCGCGGAATGGAGGAACTGGCCGGGGGCGACCTGGAAGGCAAAAGCCTGGAAGAGCTGGAAGCTCTCTATCTGGAAGCGAAGTCCAGATTGCAGGGCTGATTTAGTATTTCGCCAACGTTTTCATCTTACTATGCAAACGAATATCGCCCTTGCACCTTTTACCACTCTGCAGCTAGGAGGGAAGGCCGCTCACTTCCTCGAAGCGACCAGCATCGAAGAGATTCTTCAAGGGTTATCCTACAGTAAAGATCGGCGGCTTCCCATATACATTCTGGGCGGAGGTTCAAACACAATCTTTGCCGATGGCGGCTTTCCCGGCCTGGTTATGCGAATCGCAACCAGGGGTAAGGAAACCATCGAGCAGGACGATTCCACCGCGATTCTGGATGTGCAAGCAGGCGAAGTCTGGGACGAATTTGTGATTCACTGTATTTCGCACGGTCTTTCAGGAATTGAATGCCTTTCTGGAATACCCGGTTCCGTGGGCGCTGTGCCCATCCAGAATGTGGGGGCCTATGGCCAGGAAGTCGCCGATACAATAGC
>JAGRNC010000042.1 GCA_020440935.1 Leptospiraceae bacterium
CCGGAAGGCAATAATGGTGCGGCTTTAGGCCGCCCACCAGCAAATCATTTCGATTTAGTAGCAGATGGTGGGGGGTTACCGTGGCCCCCATCCGATGGGATTGTGATTCCACAAATTCTACGCCGATGGCAGAGCTTACATGTTCGAATACCATCCGCAGCGAAGGGTAATTTTCGCATATCCAGGCCAGGTCCGATTCGATGAATGCAGCTTCGCGGTCGAATACGTCCACGGCCGGATCGGTGGACTCGGCATGGATGAGAAGCGGAAGATCGTATTTCTCCATCGCCTCGAATACGGCAGCGGCATTCCTGGTTGCGGTAAGACCATCGTCCGAATTTGTGGTGGCCCCGGCCGGATACAATTTCACAGCAAACACGAAATCCGATTCGGCCGCTCGCGCAATTTCTTCTGTAGTTGTGCTATCTGTGAGATAGAGTGTCATGAGAGGCTGGAATGTGTGGGGCACTCCAGGAACCGAGAGTATTCGATCTTTGTAATCGGCCGCTTCTTTTACCGTGCGAATAGGAGGCTTCAGATTTGGCATTACGATGGCGCGCCTGCATCGCGATGCCGAATGGGGAACGGTGACCTGCAACGCTTCGCCATCGCGAAGGTGCAGATGCCAGTCATCGGGCATAGGAATCTTCAGGTACTCTTCATTGCTCATTTGTCAGCGTCGACTCACGTATCTAAGTTTTACTTCAAAAATTAGTCAGTAGTTGCTCTGGCCGAATCCCTGCATTACTCAAAGACTGTCCCAGAGCTTTACCAAATTCGCTGGATCCAATCCATAGCAATCGAGAGTCGCCCCAGTCTCCATGCGATTCAATAGCCCGGTGCACCTGACCTGCAAAGTAAGCAATATCGGTAGGCTCTTTTTGATCGTCCAGGCAAAGGTGCAGCGTGATGGCGCCCTGCTTATTTAATTCTAACAATTCATCGAGCAAAGGAACGGATGGAAGGTGGAAGGCCGCCTGCCACAGATGCAATTCGCAATGCTCACCATTTGCAATGACCGATCGAATAAGCGAACGAAAGGGAGCCAGTCCGGCGCCCATGGCAAACATATGGATGGGCGTTGTGGCAGGTCCGGCATCCAGCGAAAAGCCTTTGCCTTGAATGGATTCGCAGGTTAAAGTCTGGCCGGGTTGCATGGATACAACCGACCTGGCCAGTCCTTCGCTGGACTTAATTAGAAATTCCAGGTATGGATCCTGGGGGCTGGATGCCAGCGCAAAATAACCAGGATCAAAATCGGATTGCTTTAGTACGGCGAATTGCCCCGGAATCTGAAAATCCTGGACGAATGGCTGGAATCGGAGGATAGAAAGATTTTCGCCTGCATCCCTTTTCTCGGTCAGCTCCAGGGTATAACTCATCGGCGGGCCCGCCCCCTGGCCGTGCCCTTCCTGGCAGCTGCCGATTTCTTTTTCGCTCCAGGCCGCGACCCGGGCTTGCGGGTCGTAGCAACGGGGCGCGTCTTTTTCGCCGGATTCTGCGGGCTTCCATAGAACGGAGTTTCGAGCTGGCCCAACTCATCGGAAAGATAATCGAGATAGTCGCTGCGATTATCTGTGCGCCGGAAGCATGTAAAAAGGCCCCAGGCCATTCCCGGAAATATCTTTGCCAGTGGTTTGCTGATGAATGGAGGGAAAGGATAGAAATTAGAGCCTGCGCGCTTTTCAAATGTGAAGAAGCCTCCCTTCTCGGCGAATGTTCGCTGATCGGGCAGGGTAAAGGATCGTACGTGCGCGCTAAAGCTTTGCTGGGCCGTGGGGTGCTGTCCGAAAAGAAGCAGCATGCGATTGTGGAAGCTGGCCAGGTTAGGAGTGCCAAGAATCAATCGTCCATCGGTCTTAAGTATTCGGGCGAACTGCGAAAAAATCCAGAACAACTCTTTCGTATGCTCCAGCACCTGATTGCAAATAATAACATCCATGCTTGCATCGGGAAAAGGCCAGATGTCCTTTTCGATGTCTACGGATGCAACTTCAATGCCTTGTTCTTCGCAATCCTTTACATACGGCGGATAGTTTTCGATTCCATGGAGCTGCAGCGCAGGAGCAGCCAGAATGCCCTCTTTATGGATTAGCTCTTGATAGGCTTTCGCGGAGTTTTGTAAGTCTGTACCATGGCCGCAACCAGGGTCTAGAAGGTGAACAACGTTTGCGCCGGAAGCGTTATCTAACAGAGCTTTCGCCGCCCAGCCAGCAATTATGGGGCGTCCGTAATTCAGTTCTTCGGTGCCCTTCTTCAATGTGTATGCGATTTTTCGAAGCATTCGATCGGTAGCTTGGGATTTACCCTGGTCCTGTCAAGTCCGAGCATTCTGGCATTTTCTTTGGAGCGGACAATCTCGACACAGTGGGCTGCTTTTCTTGCAGTAAAGATTGCTCAGACGAACGATCAATGCATGAAACTCGTTAAAATGCCGGGTTAGCTCCTCGGCACGAAAAGAGTGCGCAAATTCCGATTGGACCATAGATTGCAGGAGATGGTAGTTGCCGGCGGCAGCTCGATGGCCGCCCGAATCGTAGCGTTCCAGCCAGCGATGCGTATAGGCATCTACTACAAAAACCGGGTACCCAAAGGCGTAGCATAAAATGGAATCGGCCGTTTCCGGACCGATTCCCGAGATCGACAGTAATTCACGCCGCACCGATTCCGAATCGGGATGCCGGCGTCGGACCGTCTCCACTCGAAAATCGTAATTCTGGTACCAATCCAGGAGGGCCAGAAGTCGCCTGGCCTTTTGATTAAAATAGCCGGAGCTCCGAATCCACTGAGCCAGGGTGCCCACGGGAGTTTTGTGCATGATTTCCGGGCGGATTGCCTTTTCGGAACTCAATCTATGCAGCGCTTTTTCTACGTTTTTCCAGGAAGTATTCTGGGTAAGCACCGCCCCGACCATGACTTCGAAGCTGGTTTCTCCTGGCCACCAATGGGAAGGGCCCAGGTGGCTGTGTAAGGTTTCGTAAGCCTCCAGAAACATAATGGAAAAAAAGGTGCAAAATGCCGATACGTGGACTGTGGACTATGAAGACAAGTTACAGCGGCTTCAGAGTTACCGGGAAAAATTGGACGAGCTCTGCGATTTTGTCGATCAAGAACTTCGGTTTAATCGTCAAAAACGTGAGGAATGGCAACGTCGAACCTACGAATGGAAGCAATCCCACGATCGGGAGGAGTCCAGCGGAAACAATTGACTGAGGCCTGGATCAAGGAAACCTGGATATGATGAGCACCGATAACATCGTTTTAGAGGAGAATGATGGCGTGCTCGTTGTCTCTCTTTCCGGCCGACTGGACATTACAAACTCGGAAGAATTCGAAATGGCCGTCCTGGATCGATTCGAAAAAAAGCGCACCCCCGTCATTGTGCGGCTTATGGATGTTTCCTACATGTCCTCCTCCGGGGTTAGGGCGCTCCTCTCTATCTACCACGCTTTGCGCAAACATGGCAAAGAACTGATTCTCGCAGAAATGTCGGCGGCAGTAAAAAAGATCATCAGCGTCACCGAATTGGACCGGGTTTTTCCCGTTTTGGACACACTGGAGAATGCGTTGCAAAAGGCCAGGGCAGTCTAACATCCTGTTCTGGAATGTTTGGCGCTTTCTTGATTCGCTTTTCTCGCACCGTCAGTTTTGCATTTCCCGCCATTCTGGCACTTTTCATTCAGCTTCAGTTTTTTGGCGCATCGCAACCGCCCCCATGGCCCGATGAGGCGCTTTTCTCCAATCCCGCAGCCGAGCTTGCTCGGGGCAATGGGTTTCGTACCGAAGTGCTGCACGGTCTGGTTCCCGGCATGGAAAACGCTACTCTGTGGAATTCTCCGCTGTACATGGTGGGTTTATCGGGAATCTATAGAATCACCGGCGAAAGCCTGACGGCGGGGCGACTGTTTTCGGCATTTATTGCAGTGGCCGTGCTATTGCTTCTAACGTGGATGCTGCAGAATCTGCAGACCGACCGTGCCTTTCTATTTCTTGCTCCGCTGGTTCTGGCGTTGGATCCTGCCTTTGTTCGCGGCGCAAACGTTCTTCGCATGGACGGACTATGCCTGTTCTTTTGCATGCTTTCGCTGCATTTTGCGATGCAGGCCTTCCGAAAGAAAGACCAATACTCCTTTCTTTCGGGAGTGGCCCTGGGTCTGGCAGCCTTATCGCATCCTGCTGCGCTTTACGGCGTCGTCTTTGTGCTACTGTTTCATCTGTTTCGATGGCGCGGTCTATTTTTCGCATTTTGCGGATTGCTGCTGGCCATGAGCCCCTGGCTTGCTTACATCGCCGAACATCCGCACATTTTTCAGGTGCAATTTGTGTCGCAACTAATGCGAAAGTCCGGTCTACTTTCGCTCTGGGGAGGGCCCACCGGAGGAATGTTTGTAGTATTCACTTCTCAGTTTGGCGGTGGCTTCCTTTCCATGCTTCTGGTTTCCGGCCTATGCGCTATTGCGGGGCTCTTGCTAATTCGATTATGGATGTACCTTCTGAAAATTGCCAGGAGCGAAATCGATGCTACCGATGCCAGCACTCTCGAATCGGGCCAGGAAAACGGGCCCCTGCCTGGCGGCTGGTTCTCTGTTCTTCTGCAACAACTACGCAGCAACTCGCTTTTTTTGCTTTCTCTTTGCTGGCCACTGGTCACTGCATTCATTCTGTTGAGCGTTGAGGGCTGGTATGCAATGCACAGCTTTCCCTATTTGATCCTGTCCACAGCGGCATTTCTCTCGCTACCTTATCGCAAAGAGACTTTGCGTAACCAGGCCACCTTCTTGTTTCGCATTCTTGCCATTGGGCTAATTGCTCTTTCTGGATTGAGCGCCTTTCGGCAGTTAGCTGCTAGAAGCCCGGAAGTGGTACGCAACGCATTGCATACCATGACCGATTACACCGCAGATTGCAAATCTGTGTATGCCCGTATGGTTCCGGATCCGTACTTTGCTATTCTTCGAGCCCGTCCCGCCACGAAGTACTTCGAGTTTGTGCCGGCCCGATTGAGCTTTCCCACCAATCAGGTCGATCCCGTCCGGGTCTACGACCAAATTGATTGCTTTATTCTGGAGCGCTCCGGCAAGCAAGATGGACCAGTAGATCAATACCTGGATCATCGGATGGATCAGTTTTTGCGAATACCTTTAGCATTTTCTCCTCCGGCCGCAAGCGGCGAATTGTTCATCCGCCGGGAAAAAGACTGAAAAGCCCGCCAAAACGTCCGATGCATTCTATGTGGAATCGCTGGAATCATCTCTGGAGACGCTACACTTGCAGTCCATGCCCGATGAGCGGACCCTCAAGCGCCAATTCCGAAAACGATTGCTCGAGGTTCATCCCGATCGAAATCCCGGCAATCGCGATGCGGCCGAAGACGCTACCGTTGCATTAATTCGAGCTTATGAATCACTGCGCGAGTTAATTCTATCGCAACCCGATCCAGTATCCAGTCATTATCGCAGTCATTCCGGACATCCCGAGCCCGAGACCTTTCAGATCGTGGTCACCTCCGAGGCGCAGTTTGCCATGCCAGTGCGATGGATGAAGTCTGTGGTGCGATACGAGGAGCTAATCCAGAAACGTGGATTCTATGGCGCAGTAGTAGTACACAACAACCGCATGTACCCGGTGTTTTCGGTGCGAGGTCGGAATGCCACCGCACGTCCAGGCCAGACTCTGGCGCTGTTCGAATGGCCCGGGGGCAAAGCGGCTATGGTGCTTTCGCAATCCGTGGAGCGATTCTACACTCTGACCCTGGACTTTCGCGAGATCTTCTGGAGCCGCAAGCCCGATGGAAGCATTCGAATGATCCACGGCGGCCGCCATATGCTTTTTCCTGCATTCTTGATTGATGCCCTGGAATCGAATCCGGGTGTCGTAACAGAGGTTTCCGAAGCGCATTCCCGATCCGGTGTCCATCAGCATTCCGCCAATGATTCCCGGTCCACAAAGCACAGAACGGCCCGCGCTGGAACGCGATCCTGATGCCTGCCTTCTGTCAGCACACACGAAAACCTTTACAATCTCTTGAAACAAGGTTTAAGGCCTTCCGAGGGCTGGACCATGCCCAGGATTATTTCATTTCGCAAGAAGGGGTGATTTACTATAGCAGGGCTGCTTCGGTAGACTATGGCCGCGATTACTTTCTGGAGGAATACTCCCGTCAGTACGGGAAATCCTATCTGGAAGACGAAGCGAATCTGCGTACCATGGCCCGAGGTCGATTGCAATGGTTGGAGCAAGTCGCACCGGTGCGAAAAGGAAGTATTCTAGAGATTGGATGTGCTGCCGGATTCTTCTTATCCGAGGCCAGAGAGAAGGGCTTTTCCACCACCGGTATAGAGATTTCCTCTTATGCCGGCGATCTTGCCGCTCAGCAGGGTCATCGAATTTTCCGGGAGTCCTTTTTATCGTCTGCCATTCCGGAATTGCTGCAAGGCGAATCGGGTTTCGATCTAATCGCTTCGTTTTACACAATCGAGCATTTTGCCGATCAGCAAACCGCCTTTAAACGGATGGCAAAGTATCTAAAACCGGGCGGGCTGTTACTCGTTGCCATGCCTTCCTATCATGGACCGCTATTTTACTGTTCGCCGGGCCGCTGGATTGCAACCCATCCGGGGGATCATTTTGCGGATTACAGTCCGGAGGCGCTGCGTGCGATTCTACCGATTTACGGGTTGCGTCTTCTGGCCGCGCGCCCGGCAAGTTACCACCAGAATCGGGCCTGCGGCTGGAGAGCCAGTATACCTTCCTTCCTGTATCGGAAAATGGCGCAACGGCAGGGCTATGGCGATACCATGGAATTCATCGCCATTCGCGATCCTTGATGGATCAGCCTTTTCGCTGTAGTCGCATCACTCCTTCCCAATCTCCAGCAGGCGGGCTTTCTAATAATCGTTTGCAACGCTTTAGATAAATGCGAGCCACTCGATCTTCGGGATAGAGGTCGTACATGGCCTTAAATTCCGCATAGGCTTCTGCAAATTGTCCCACTTTGTACAGTAGAATACCACGATGCAGATGGGGTCTTGTTCGCAGCTTTATCTCTTTCAGCGCTTCTGGATCCGAATCAAATATTTCATAAAGCAGATTGGGACGTTTCATTCCTTTGGCAATGACCGTGTCAATCTCGCGATAGCAGTATTTTTCCGGATTATCGAGCGCTGTAAACGTCTCTTCCGTGATTAGTATGGATACTCCATAGGATGGAGTGAGACTTTCCATCCGGCTGGCCAGGTTCACCGAATGCCCCAGAACAGTTGTATCCAGGCGAGATTGCGTGCCCACCGTTCCAATGATTACATCGCCGGTGGCAATACCCATTCCTGTACGAATGGGTATTGCCCCATTTTCGATGCGAAAATGATTGAATCCTGCCAGTTCGCGTTGCATCGCGATCGCCGCATCTACGCTCCGATTCGAAGATGTGGGCTCATTGTCCGCGTTAATGAATAGCGCCATGATACCGTCGCCCAGGTATTTGTCTACAAAGCCGCCCTGATCGTGGATCACCGGTTCCATTACCTCCAGGTAACTGTTCACAAAATCCAGCACCTCCGAAGGAGTCATTTCTTCGCTGATGCTGGTAAAGGAGCGAATGTCGGCAAATAGTACAGACATTCGTACGTTGTTGGATTCGCCAGCGTTGATTTCTACCGCATTGTCCTTCCCCAGAATTTCTACGAATTCGGTGGGAACAAATCGAAAGAATGCCTGGTTCTGTTTTTGGAGGTTGCTGGAGAATTCGCGAATTTCACGCGTCATGGCATTGAAGGTGTCGCCCAGCACTTCCAGTTCATCGTTTGTCTTAATCTGGATTTCTGTATCGAATTGCCGGTTTCGCACGCGTTCGGCCCCGCTTCGCAAAAGATTGACCGGCCGCGTTAACAGTCCTCCCAGCAGGTAGGCGGCCGAAACTGTGAGAAGGACGCTAATGAATACAATGCCAATGTACAGCCAGAATAGCTGATTTACCAGGTTGTATTCGCTATCGGCCAGCATATCCAGGCCAAGAATGGCTATGACATTGCCGTCCTTGTCCAGAATGGGCGCATAGGCAGATATAATTATCCCCCAGGTATCTTCTGTATACACCGGGTCGGCCGTTATGGACTTACTTTCGAAAGCGCGATGCAGTGCTGCATAGTCCGATGCATTGTAAATGGTGCCAGGATCCGCTGCCGTTTCGTCTTCATCGATCTGGCCGTTTTCATTGTAATCGAATGCAAAATAATCGGCATCGGCTACAAATTGCAGGTAATGATAGTCGGTGCGGCCCGGTAGCGCAGTCAAAAAGTAAGCGTACCGAATCAGTCGTTTGCCGTCGCGCTTGGTTCCATCTTTTATTTGATTTAGAAGCCGTACAAGATCCAGAAATTCGGGTCTCTTTTCGATGGCTTCTACATCGGTATCGCTCAAGCCTTCGGCCACATCCCCGGCATCAATGGATTCCAGCGAGCTCGGTTGCAAGGCATCGGAATTGCTCTTTTCGCGAATGGCAAGTACCAGAGTAGCGAGTTCCGATTTCTGTTGATCCGTCATCAAACTGCGGCCGGTGCCGGCCACATCCATTAGTCGACGAGTCATCTGCGTCCAAACAGTGTCGTAGATTGTATTATAAAAGAAGAACAGAGCGCCACCGGTAACCAGAACAGAGAGAAGCCCGATGGAAATACTCAGTTTATAACGATAGGGAATGCGCACACGGTCAAAACCGAGCAATGCGTTTCCGATGCTACTCAGAACGGAAAAAAAATCATTTTTCGCGACTGGAAGGCCCGGCCAACGCTGAATTTGCGATTCCCGGCTTGACTCCGGAAGCATATTTTCCGACTTTGACCCCAAGTGATTCGCTCTCGTCAAAACATGCTACAGCTAGTCAACGTCACAGTTGTGATGGTGGTCGTGGTATGCACATTGGCAGGGTGAGCTAGCTTAATTTTCCCTGCCAGACCGGCGGGGAACAAGTCCGATCTCCGTCGGACCTGTCAGGGTCAGGAAACGACCCATGACTAAAATCGCACAAAAAGAAAAGTCCAGGCCGGACATTTCATCGTCTGACTCGGCGCCTGCCATTGAAGCGGCCAGCGCTAACGCTCGCGCGCCTTCAGGCCCTGACAGCCCGGAAAACGATCATAACCCCCAGGCGCTGGACTCCGGTATAATACCGTACCACAGTACGGCTTCTACCCGAAGCGGAGCCGAGACGGTCATTCAATTCTTACAGAGTAAAGGGGTTCCCTGGGTGGCAGGCATGCCCGGAGGGGCGATCCTTCCCATTTACGATGCACTCCATCGCTCCTCGCTCAAACACATTCTAATCAGGCACGAACAAAGCGCCGCATTTATGGCGCAGGGGCTTTATCGATCCACAGGTAAGGTGGCAGCCTGCTTCGTTACCTCCGGTCCAGGGGCAACCAACATCATAACGTCGGTCGCCGACGCCATGCGCGATTCCATCCCGCTCATCGTTATCGCCGGTCAGGTGGCGCGAGAGTTGAAAGGGACCGATGCCTTTCAGGAGGTGCCGATTGTTGAGATGCTTGCTCCTATGGTAAAAGAGGCCTATTACGTTGATCGCCCATCGCGATTAACGCATATCCTGGAAGAGGCCTGGGAGCGGATGCTAAAAGGACGTCCAGGCCCTGTCCTCATTGATATTCCTAAAGACATTCAAACGGCGCCCATGGAATCGCTCCCTTCTCAAAAAGAAGCGATGGAGCAGGCCGCGCAATGGATTCTGCAAAGCGAAAGACCGGTGCTTTATGTGGGCGGCGGCGCGCGAAAAGCGCAGGAGCAAATTCGCGCATTCGCACAGGAATGGCAAATTCCGGTGGCGCAATCTTTGATGGGTCTGGGGGCGCTTGAGCCCGATGATCCACTTAACCTGGGTATGATTGGAATGCATGGCTCCGCGGCCACCAATGCCATCATGGATCGCAGCGATTTGCTCATCGCTGTTGGCGTTCGATTCGACGACCGGGCCACCGGCAAAACCGATGCATTTTGTCCTGCCGCTCGCATAATTCATGCAGACATCGATTGGCCGGAGTTTGGCAAGAATGTGCGCGTAAATCTGCCCATCGCCATGGATTCTACTGAGTTTCTGCTTAAGCTTGGAGCGGCAATGAAGCGATGGGCAGCGGATGCCTCTGCGGGTAGCGCCCTGGAAAGTCGATCCGCCTGGGCTGAGGAGCGAAGGCAGCTAGGTTGCGCGTCCAGATCGCACAACGATGAGCCGGCTCTGTTCGGTAAGCAAGGCGATGTTCGCGACTTTTTCAGGCGAATTTCCATTCTTTCGAAACAAGGTCCGGTGAGCACCGATGTTGGACAGCATCAGATGTGGGCGGCGCAGTACTATCCATTTGATCGAATGGGACAATTAATGACCAGCGGTGGCCTGGGTACTATGGGATTTGGCCTGCCAGCAGCGCTGGGGGCGGCCATGGGATTGCCGCACGAATTCGTTACGTGCATTTCCGGTGACGGATCGATCCTTCTAAATATTCAGGAATTGGCCACTCTGAAGGATCTGGAACTGAATGTTAAGATCATCGTTCTGGACAATGGGCACCTGGGACTTGTGCGTCAACAGCAGCATTTGTTCTTCGAGCGTCGCTACAGTCAGGCGAGGTTCGAAAACTCGCCGAATTTCGCTGCCGTGGCCGAATCATTTGGAGTGGCTGGCCATAGCGTGCTACCGGAGCAAGATCCTGAATTCGAAAGCATCGAGAATGGGCATTCGGAAGCCACGGATTTTTTCGGCCGCGTGAAGGACGGTCTGGATTGGCTGTATAGTTTTCGCGGGCCGGGATTGTTACACCTGGGAATTGATAGTTCGCATCAGGTACTTCCCATGGTAGGCCCCGGCAAATCGAATACGCAAATGATCCGCTTTCTCTAAAGTAGAAAGCGGTCGCCGTCCTATTTGCGTCTTCCAGGTAAGGTCGCGAATAGGCGGCAACGTCTAATGGTGCGGCTTTGTCTAGGGGGATTTCGCGTCCGAATCGTCTTTGCCATCGATTCGCATGGGCTGAACGACGCAGTCACCGCGAATATAGGCTCCATCCGCTGTGCGTAGCCAGGAGCTATCGGGAAAAACGTCCATTCCAAAAAGGGCCGGCAAAGTGGGCGGTTTATCTATATCCACATGCCCTTCGTAGATTTTTGTACCCGAGCTGTAGCAGATTGCTCGGTACATGTAGGTTCTGCATGAGCCAATCGACATTCCGGCGACGGCCAGCAGGATCATTAGAAACCCGGTTTTTCGCATGGCAGAATCTTTTCCTGCATTCAAATTCTGGCAAGCGAAACCCCGGACCCACGCGCAGTTAAATGCTTTTGCAGTAGCTCTTTGCCTGGATTATACGCTCCGGGAAAGTCAATCAACGCTTGTGGGCCGGAACCTCGGAAAAATCGGACTGTTGCATGGCCAGAAGGACTTTGCAGTAGTCGCGACCTGAATTCGATTGCGATTCCAGAACCATTAACTCGCCGCCTGCAGCGCGGGCCAGGGCTCGATCATACTCCATTAAATGATAGCAAGCCAGAGGATTGTCGGTACCCCGCAGGGGGCAATGCAAATGGATTTCTGCGGATGCCACAGATGGGTT
>JAGRNC010000429.1 GCA_020440935.1 Leptospiraceae bacterium
GACTACAATACCGTGGGCATTCTGCAGCAGGATCGCAATCACCAGGTAGAGTATTTGCGCGGGCTCCTCCACAATAACGATCGTCACCTGGCCGCCATCAAAGCAACCATTCGAGATCTGGAATCTACCCTGGCCCGGCAAATCGTCAGGGATTGTCTGGACGATGATCCAGCGGCACGCACGGGCGAACGTATGGATCAACTCCGGGACTATCAGCTCATCCGCTGGTTAACTCTGGATCCTACAAAAAAAGGCCACAACATATTCTTTATTCGGTATTTCTTATCGCGGGAACTGGAATCCATTCGATCCGCCCTGGAAGCGCTCAAGAAAGAACGGCATGCGCTGGAGCGAAAATTTCAGCGAAATGCAAGAGCCTTTGACGACCCGACCACAGAAGACGTTGTAGAGACTCCACTGCAGTTGTTAGAGCAAAGCACGGCAGGGGCCGGCCTGAACGGCGTAATGCAGAGATTCAAAGATGTAGTCACCTTTCGAAACAACTTTGTGCACGGAATGGTATCGGGCACAGGAGAGTGGAGTCAGGACCTGGACACCTGGATGAAGGATCGGCTGCGGCTTGAACTGGAAGCCTTCGCGGTGGACATCAAGATGCAGGTGTACGAGACTCTGTTCAAGCGCCTGGGATTCGATCAGATTGGAAGCCAGGGCGGCTTGCTCGATGTGATTCATCGATTGGCCGATACGGTAATTTCCATCAGCGATCTGTTCGAACGGAACGTGGAAAATAAAAGGCAGCGAAACTTACAGGGCGGAAAGCTGGCAGGGGCCGTTCTGGTACATTGTCAGCCGGAATCAAAAGACTATATATGGAAGACAGTGGGCGGCGAGCTTAGAAGCGCCAATTCGGTACTGGTGGATACCTACCAGGGCCTGGTGAATTTTTGCGAGACTGCCTGGCGAGATATTCAGGAAATCTCCGCGCCCACTCCCGAAGTCGAAAAGCAGCGTATATCTGCCATCTATCAGCGCTCCTTTCGCCTGAATGCCTACGACGAATCGGACCCGGGTCCGGTATTTGAAAAATTAATCCAGCCATCTCGCCTCTTTCTGGAAGGAATCCTTCGAAAGAAATACAATGTCTTAAGCGCCATGCTGGAAGAAGCCGAGTATGTGCGTGGGCATTCCTTTGCCGATACAGACGAAAAAATGCAATACCTGTCGGAGCAGCTCGGTATTGCATTTTCCAATGCGGCGCCGTTCACCAACGTATTCAAAGATGCCACACATATTAATGTTATCGCATTTAACCACGGACTTATCGATAGCGGAATGCACGAAGTTCTCGAGAAGTTTGGCGGAGACAGGGGCGTTTCGCAGGGCGGAAGTATTGATGATCCCAATGTGGTGATTTTTTACCGAACTATGGTCGGACAGAAGATGTCGGAATTCAGAAATGTCCTGGAATTCCGGCGATACTACGTCGACTCCGTGATTAACCGACACATTCACCGAGAATGGCCCGATCTTTTGCCGGAATTGTCTGACGATCTGGAACTGGAGCACTTTAAGCGATTTGCCTTCTGCGAAGCCGCTGGCATCATTCAATGCATCGATCCAGATCGCGGGGAATACCAGTACGATCTTGCATTTAATGATCCATCGATCAAGGAATGGCGCAAACTTGGCGACAGCTACAGAAATTCTGTAGTAAGCCTCCGCCATATGATTCGCAAACATGCAGAGTTCAGAAATGCAATTTCTAACCGCGAGAGCAAAGAGAAGTCGTCCTATGACCGTCGATCGTCCTATTTGTTTGCCGACATCCTGGTGGATCTAATGGACAGTCTTCAATCCCGCGCCAGCCGGATTAAAGATGGACTGAACGATAAGAGCATTACTCCGCACATTCTGGAAAAACTATCGGCCGCCTGCGGAGAGCTTGTGCATGAAATGGTAGATGGAACGGAGGCAGAATACGAAGAGGCCCTGCACGGCGGTCGGCAACGTATGCAAAGCGGAGACGGAAATCCTTTAGTGGGACGATAGCATGGCATCGCATTTGTCCAGCCTGGTGCTTCAAATTGGGCATCAGATTCCGCGCCTGAACGAGGATCTGCAAGACGAAATATCGGAGACCGATCGGATTCGATTTCTAAGGGCCGAACTCAGGCCCGACCTTCAGGATCGAATACTACTGACCGGAAGCGCTACGCATGTGCAATCCTCCCCTGAAACGGAGGATGCCATTTATCGAAAGTCTCTCAACCCGTCCCTGATGCGATCGGATCCAGTGTACGGATGCCTGCTAGATGAAATCCAGAGTCTTCTGCAATTTGATCCCGGGGATCGAATGACTCGCGAAGTGAGAGTCATCGTTCACGGCTCCCTGGATGCGGCCGAAGATCGAAGCTGTTTTTTGCGGATTCTTCAGTATCTGGGCGCAGTGCTTGGGAATTTTTCAGCGAATATTGTGCGATTGGTGCCAGTCATTCCCTTCGCAAGTCGAAATTCGCCGCGATTCTTCGACCATTTGCATTCCATCGATGCAAGATTCCGCCAGATGGGGACGATGTATTCTGACGAGCTGGCGGTCAGTAAACCAGAGGCAAACGAATCGATGCCTTCCGAAGGATCAGAACACGGCTATCCGCCATACCTGACAAGAGTGCTCTTGATTTCCGATGACCTGGGCGGACAGATCATGAATCCCGACGAGCTATCTTCCTTCTTATTTCTAAGCCTGCGATTACTCTGTGAACCCCGGAACTTTGTCAGCCGCTATCGCATGCAATCCGACGCAGGACAAACCGAAAGCCTGGCGGAGTGGCTCAAGCACGATGACATATTGCATCCCATTGGCGAAGTGGTCGATCCCTGGAGCGGGCCCTACACTTCCATCGGTTTTATTCATTACGGCATCGATGTAAAGCGCATCAATCGCGTGATGAAACTATATCTGTATCATCTGCTCATTGAACAACTGGCGCAGCCCGAACTGGTAGAAGGCCAGTATGTGTTTCAGAAGGCAGATAACGAATTGGAACAGCTGATCTTG
>JAGRNC010000430.1 GCA_020440935.1 Leptospiraceae bacterium
AAATTGCCCCGACCGATGGGCGTATTCTTTCAGAATCGTTTTGTTTGGTCGGCTTCGGCCTGGCTTGCACTCCAGACTTTGAGCCCTTGCAGCAGTCCGGCCACGGCGAGTCCCAGAAAAACAGCATATAAGATCGTGGTGGGTTGTAGTCCGCGGTAGGCGTACACAAAGACGGCTACCACATCCACTGCAATCCAGAAGATCCAGGATTCCAGTTTCTTTCGCGCCAGTAGCCATTGGGCAATCAAGCTCATTACCGTGGTGAACGCATCTGCATAGGGTAGGGCAGCATCGGTCCATCGTTCCATCCCGAGACCCCAGAAAAAGGTTACTGCCAGTCCCAGTAGAATCGAAATCGGGAACCAGCGACCCATGGTGGTAATGGGCAATTCCTTTTCAGCCGCGCCAGAGCGCCAGTGATACCAGCCGTAAATCTGCATGAACACATAAATAATGTGCAGTATCATATCACTGTAAAGCTTTGCTCCAAAGAAGACATAGATATAAAGAAATACCTGAACAAGACCCGTCGGCCAGCACCAGATGCTTCTATAGATTGTCAGCACAACGCAGAGAAATCCGAAGATGGCGGCCACAACTTCGATTGGGTCCATCATAATTCTCTATCCACTAATAAACATTGACCCGTCGCCGGGTTGAACCATTTTGGAGTCCTCATGCAGCGAAAGAAGAAGGCGAAGGGCGGACCGCTGAAATTCCTGGAGTATGCGGTCGTTCGAGTTATCATTTTTCTATTGATGCTATTCCCGTTTCGGTTACGTGTCTGGCTGATGGAACGGTTAACGCTTACAATGGGCGCCCTTTCCTCCAATATTCGCAAGAGATTATACGGAAATATTGAAGCAAGTTTTCCTGATCGCAAACCCTGGGAAGTAAAATCTATAGTTAAGGCAAATCTGAAAATCTTAGCGCGGATGACCTGCGAGTTCTATCAAGAACCGCGGATGGATCGGGAGGACATCGATCGCTGGATTATAGAGGAGCCCGACCGAAAAACTCACAGAGAGTTGCTTCGCGATGGGGGAATACTGGTGCTGGGCCACCTGGGATCCTGGGAATGGAAAGGCGTATCCCTTGCTCGAATTAGCGAAGCCGACCTGTATGTATTCGCCAAGCGGCAGAGCAATCCCTGGTCGAACGACTGGATTGAGCGCATTCGCGGATCTCAGAATATCAAACTGGTGTACACCGATGAGAGTCCGCGGATCACTTTTAAACTTTTAAAGGACAAGGCCGTCGTGGCCTTTATTTCTGATCAGGATGCCGGAAAAGACGGTCCTTATTTCCCGTTTATGGGAAGACTTGCCTCTACCTTCCAGGGGCCCGCTCTATTTGCGCGAAAGACCGAGGCGCCTGTAATTTTCTGTTACTCCTATCACGATCCTGCCGGTAGGCTGCACTTTCATATGGAACCGTTTCAACGTCCGGCCCTGGATCCGCGCGCGGATTCTGTTGAATGGGAGCGGATGTTCACTTACAAATGGGTAAAAACACTGGAAGCAAAAGTTCGTGAGTTTCCGGCCGACTATTACTGGCTTCATCGTCGGTGGAAATCGCGACCCGAGGATCCTCAAAAATGGATCGAGTTCTGGACGGAATGGGAAAAACAGCATGGATTCCCTCTCAGTTTTCCGGATGGTAAAGAGTATCTACGCAAGCAGTGATTGGGAGTGCTGCCGTTTACGCGCATTCGCCCTTTCGGAACGATGGCGTTACCCTGGAATCTGGAATTCGCCGCGGGCAAGCATAACAGAGGTACCCGATACTCGAGCATCCAGGGCCTGACGATTCCCTACCTCCACGTCCAGATGAATTTGCGAAGGTCGGCCCATTTCTACGCCCTGTATTACCATCCAACGATATTGACCGTCCTGCGATTGCGCGCTCAAAAAGCCGCACAATGCGGCCGCCGCTGCACCCGTGGCCGGATCTTCCGGAATACCCAGAGCAGGCGCAAACATTCGTGCTCGGATCTGGTTTCCTCCGTTCCAGAAGAATGGATAAATCTCCGAGGCAGGAAGTTTATCCTGGATTTGTTCCAGGATAGTTGTCTGAACAGAGCATTTTTGGAGCGCGGCTTCGCTTGCCAGTGGGACAAAGACAAACGGAGTACCGCAGGACCATACTTCGATTTCGAAACGGTCGGACAAGTCCTCCTTCGATAGCCCCAACGCTGCAGCCATATCCGGTAGGTCCACCGGTTCGGTTCTTTCCGGCTTGCGCGGTACCTGAAACTTTGCCTTCCAGAAATCTCCCTTTTCCATTTGAACGAGCACTGTTCCGGCCTGTACCTCGATGCGCAGCGAATGGGAACCCGTCCGGTAATGATTCTGGGCCAGAGCGCAGCAAGCTCCAATAATCGGATGACCCGCAAAGGGTAGTTCTTTGCCGGGAGTGAAGATCCTGAATCGAAAATCGTGATCGGGTTTGGTGGGCGGCAGTACAAAGACGGTCTCAGATAGGTTAAGCTCAAATGCCAGACTTTGCATTACACTGTCCGGAAGGTCGGCTTCCGGAAATACAGCCAGTGGATTTCCCTGGAAAGCGACTTCTGTGAATACATCGAGCAACCAGTATTGTAGAACCATTTACAGAAAATACTATTGGCCGTACCCGCAAGAAGCAAAAAAGTATTGCGGTTTGTCTCGGTGCGCTTCCAATCGATAGTCCCCGTGATTGCCCGAAACTTTGAAAATCGCCATCGGCTTCTGACCGGCTCGCTGCTACTGATTCTTCAATTAATCGTACTTAGTGCAGGTTGCAGGCGAGATCTTCCTACCGAAGAACAGCAAATCCTTCCAGGGGACGGGGTGCGCTTGGTGAGCAACTGGCAATATCGATGGGGCGATTCGCCGCTCAGCCCCACTGGTAAATTTGCCTGGCTGCATCCTTACACCGCCGGGGCGGATGAGGCCCAGAACAATGAATGGAAGCAATTGCCATTTCCGGATCAGCCCCCCGGAAGAAATGGTCAAACATTCGTATGGCAACGGG
>JAGRNC010000431.1 GCA_020440935.1 Leptospiraceae bacterium
AAGGAGCTGACTATTATTTGCAGAAGCCGTTTCGACCCGAAGCGCTGCGCGCTCTGGTGCGCCAGATGACGGCAGGCGCGCCGCGTGACTGAGCATCGCCACAGATACACAGATACAGATACCGAGCCCTATGAGGCCGATTCGAATACCTGTTTATGGATACTATCCAGGGCGCTGGCCATAGCTTCCAGATCGTTGTAGATGGCCTGATGGGCATCGATACCAATATCGGCGCGCATGGCCTCGATTGTATCTTCCATAAAGGCCATGATTCCGTAGATTGGCTCCCGGCGCTGGATCAGGTCGTGGAGTAGTTTAAGATTCTGTTCGTACATAGAGTTTCCGTTCTATCGTTCTTTTTCCTGGTAGCTTTGTGGGCCGGTTTTTACGGCCCGCAGGCACTGGCACGGCAATTTGCATAACATTGACCCGACCAATTGCCCTGGGCCCCCGAAACACTGGAATGGCTGGAATAGGAAGCCAGGCCAATAAGCGCCGATACAGGAAAAGAAAACGTTTGGCAATGGTCCATGCAGCGCTCCGTCTTTTTCTGGCATGCATCGGTGATTTTTAGGGTGGAACCTGGAGTAAGATCCTGTGGATACGGCTTATACGGGGCTTCATGCCCTATGATAGGCGGCGTGCCATTGGGAATCTGGGCCGTGGGAGCCTTCCTGGGCGATTCACTGCGACAGAAGCAGCCAATCAGCACAGTAAGTACAATAAGTATTGCTCCTATCTGAATTCGCACCATTAATCATCCCTACCCTGATGAAATAGAGAAAATCACTGATGGAATAGTTTTGTAAACTATATTTCTTCGTAAATAATGTAAACGCCCAACACACCGAGGCGGTGCAACAGCAGGGCAGATCCGGCGGCGCTTACAAGAAAAGGAAAGTGCGCCGCCTAAATCTGGCTCAGTCGAATAATGTTATCCCTCTGCAGATCGCTCAGCTTACCCTGAAAGCTATCATCCTTGCGAACAACTTCGCCCTGGAAGGCTTCCAGCAAATACTGATCAAAGCTCTTCTCCGCATTGGCTGCAGCGGCATGTTCTACGCCCTGCCCCGCCAGCGGTTCCCGCTTCCTTTTCTGATAAAGAGGGGTTTCCAGTTTTCTAACAATCATTTTGGGCCTCCTTTCTTCCAAGTCCTGGGTCTTAATCCCAGCTTACCTATTTGACGGATATTTGACCATTTTGTTTATGTCACATTTTGGTGCATAGCACAATAGAATCCGTCATAATGTCGCTTTATTGTCTCTCTTAAATTAGTCAATACTGAACATACGTCAAGCACTTTCCTTTCCTCTGCGCTACAATGAATAGAATACCAGCGCACTGTGACAATACTCCCGTCTTTGCAGATTTTTTCCGAGAATAACCATAGAATGAGAATGGCCCTATATTGTAGCTTTCTGATCCTACTCGTGCCCTTGCAGGTAGAAAAGGCTGAGAGCCCCACCGAGCATACCTTTGTAGTCCGCGCTCGGATCATTTCCGTGGGTCCAGAATCGGCCGTTCTGGAAGTAATGGGGCAAGCGCAGAAGGACCTGAAGAATCGAACCGCAGCCCAGATCGAATCCTATTTCCTGAACAAAGAATGGTCGCTGCGAAACCGTCGAGGGGACGAACTCGGAAAATTCTACTGCACACGGGTTCTGGCGGCGGGCGAACGGTTCCGGTTGTTTGGACTTCACCGTAGCGCAGGGCTGGCAAACCAGGGCAATATCTACATGGGAATCATGCTGGGGGAAGAAGTGGGCTACACGCCCTATCGACCTCCGGTGGACTATCACCTGCCGGAGCCCGAGCAAAAGCGCTCCATGCGCTCATCCGTGGACGGAAAGGAGATGCTTTATGTGGCCGAGGATCTCCTGGTCTATGGCCAGGGCTACGATTCAGCCAAGAGCAATTTTAACCCATATTTCTTTCTTCGCGACGAAGCGCACCTTCCCAGAATCCACGGTTTTTATATGGATCGCACCGAGGTAACCAACCGGGAGTATCTGCGTTTCTGCCAGAAAGCAGGGCATCCATTGCCCGAATCCTGGAAAAAGACCGGCATGTATCCGCCGGGTAGCGCTGAATTACCATTTAACGAGGCAAGCTACAGCGATGCAGTGGCCTATGCACGATGGGCGGGAAAGCGGCTTCCCACGGAGCTTGAATGGGAGTTGGCCGCGCGCGGTGGTCTGAGTGTGCTCATCGATGGCTCCGGCCCCCAGAGTCTAAATCGCCGCCCCCCCGCCTATCCAGTGGGAGATTTTGATCCAGAGAAATGCAATACGAAAGAGCGCTGGAAAGAGAATCCGCGGCTTCTTCCGGCCGCCCAGATGAAAGATGCCAGCCCCTACGGAATCATTGGTATGTGCGGAAACGCCCCCGAGTGGACCTCCAGTTTCTTTGAGCCCTACCCCGGTAGCCGATTTCGCAACGACACAGCGCAAGCCTATTCAGGACAGCTATTTCATGTGATTCGTGGCGGCGCTTACTATCTTCCATCAGAGATGGCTCGATCCGATGCTCGCCAGCCGGCCGGCTTCCCATCGCCCGATTCGGATGCGAAAGCGGGAATACGTCTCGTTCAGGATCCATGAAATACTGGACCCCTGCATCCAAACCTCACAACATCGGATTGTGAAGATTTACCATACCCTCTGGGCCATCTTGCTTTTTACTTCAGTGGCCCTACAATACAATGATCCCGATCCCGAAGTCTGGATGCCCATCTATGGAATCCCTGGTTTGCTGTCTATTCTCGAGATTTTCGACTGGCCCGAATCGGGCTTTCGCCTGCGCTCCTGGCTCTGGGCTGTCTGTGCGCTTGGCAGCGTGCTCTATGGCGCCATTCATTTCGAGGGTTTTCCGCCGGAGTGGTATAACGATGAAATCACACGTGAAGCTCTTGGATTGTTCTTGATTACCTTTCATTCGGTGGTATCCTATTTGATAGTGCGATGGATCGCAGACAGGCGCTCCAACGCTGGAACCTA
>JAGRNC010000432.1 GCA_020440935.1 Leptospiraceae bacterium
ACTCTTTTGCCTGACACCGAAGCTTTTTACCTGGTTTCGGCCTTCTACGCGCCGGATTCCGAGAGAGGGTTGCGCTGGGATGATCCTGCTCTTGGGATTCAGTGGCCACTTGAGCCTGCAGTTCTTTCTGACAAAGACAAAGGGCATCCTTTATTGAACTGAAATGAGTCCTCGCATCTCGGTGATCATGTCCGTTCGCAACGGATCCGCCTATCTGGAAGCCACAATCCGAAGCATCCTGGATCAAACTTTCCCGGACTTCGAGTTTATTATCCTGGACAATGCCTCCACAGATAATAGCGGTCAGATAGTCGAATCCTTCGTAGACTCCAGGATACGGTACATTAGAAATGCAAAGGATCTCGGGCTGACCGGCTCTTTAAATGCCGGGCTCGTCCTTGCTCGAGGCGAATTCATTGCAAGGATGGATGCTGATGATGTTTCGCTTCCCCATCGCTTTGAGAGGCAGGTGGACTTCCTGGATCAGAATCCTTCTGTCGCTCTGGTAGGTGGTTGGGCTGAGGTTTTTGGCGATGAGCAGATTGCGGAGATCGTAGAGCATCCTTGCGAATCGGATGCCATTCGAACATGGATGTACTTTCAAAATTGCTTTGTGCATCCCGCAACCATGTTTCGACGCGAAATCATTGGATTGGAAGGGCTTTCGTACGACATTCGCTTCCCAATCTATCAGGATTATCCTTTCTTTTTCCTTCTAAGCCAAAAATACGCCGCCGCCAACCTGCCGGAGCCCCTTATTCGTTACAGAGTACATGCCAACCAGGGTTCAGTGAGTCAGAGATATCCCGCCCGTCGCGATGAATTGGTGACGATCTACCATGAGAACCTGGTTACCCTTATCGCTGACATCGATGGAGAAGCGGCCAGAAGCTTTGCTTACTTCCATTGCTTTGAGCTTGATATCAACGAAGTAAAGCCATTGAGGGCATACCGCCAGGCTCGCGCTATCAGTCAGCGGATTCTGAAAACGCTCCGGGAGCGCGGAACAAGAGTTCCAGGAGAGATGGAGACCAGGGCACGGAGGATTGCGCGAAGTCGTTTCCGCATGGCCATCGCGGCTTCCGGCCTGAGTCCCATCCTATCCGAATGGCTCGGAAACCCGCTGGAAACGATGGCCGCATGCCATGGAATTTTGTTCTTTCTTGCTCGCAAGCTGCGACACTCCAGAGGAAAGAATGCCTGAATTTGGCGGATTCGGTAAGAGAGGCATGGACCCCGCGGTTCTAATTGTTATTCCCTGCTTCAATGATGGAGCCTTCTTAAGGGAATCCGTGGCCAGCGCACAAAACCAGGATTACCCCGGCATAGAAATTGTAGTGGTGGATGACGGATCCACCGATCCAGGCACTCAGGAAGTGATGAAGCGCCTATCCGAAGAAGGAGTCCAGGTGCTTCATAAGCGTAACGGGCACCTTTCCTCGGCAAGAAACCATGGAATCGCTTCGCGCAAGACCGACTTTGTATTTCCCCTGGACGCAGATGATCGCATTGAATCCACATTTATTCGCAAGGGAGTGGCGATTCTCAAAACTAAACCCGAAGTCGGCGTCGTTACCAGTCACATTCGCACATTTGGCAATCTGGATGAGCTCTGGAAACCAATGGGCGGCGGCATTGAGAATGTGATTGGGCACAACAATGCGGCCTGCGGAAACTCCCTTTTTCGCCGGCTGTGCTGGGAGCAGGTCGGCGGCTACGACGAGTCCATGGTTCACGGTCAGGAGGATTGGGAATTCTGGGTCAATGTGCTCAAAAGGGGGTGGATGGTTGAAGTTATTCCGGAGGAGCTCTTCTTCTATCGCATTTCTTCCAAATCTATGGCGATAAACTCAAAGCCTTACTTTGTGAAGAATCTTGAATACATTATTCGCAAGCACAGGGAAGTATTTCAGGAGCATATCGAAACGGCGATTCTGTATCGTGAGCAACGCATCCAGGATATGGATCGCGCCCTGGATCGCTTCAGAAAACTCCGCAGTCATCCCATTATGAGGCTGGCCTATCGCCTGGGGTTGAAGAAGTTTCTAAACGGGCCCTGATGTATGGCAAGCGAGCATAGTAAAGAGTCTTTCACAGAGAGCCCAGTTCTTATCGTGCCGGAGTTCGGCGAGTTCGGAGGTACCCTGACCTTCCTGCGATCCGTCCTGGAAGCCTGCGCATTGGATGACAGCCAGCAGCAGTACGCCTTTCTTGTTTCCAGGACAAATGCCAGCCATCCAGTGATCAATGAGATTCGGGCAGCCGGATGGAAGCTGGATTACGGTCCTGACCGGTCTTCGCTTTTTTTTAAACGATATTTTTCGATACTCTTTGATATATTCTTTTTGTGGCGTAGTGTACGAAATCATCGGCCCCAGCGGATCTTTCTGATCAACGGAAGTCCAGGAACGATGCTGGGAGCCTACCTGTTTCGCGTACCTGTTACTCTGGTGTTGTTAACATCTCCATTGTGGCCACTAAAGCCTTTGCTCCGAAGGCTCTGGAAAAGGGCGACGCAAAGATCGGGCAATAGAGTGGTAGCAGACTCCAGGTTCTCGGCGCGAAAATTCACGCAGAATGTAGGCGTGGCTACCGAGGCCATTTCGGTTGTTCACAACGCATACAACCTGGAGGGCCAGGCCAGGAACAGGGTAGGCGGAAGACTACAAGTAACGACTCTGGGGCATGTGGAGGATTACAAAGCTCCCGACATCTGGTTGGAGGTTGCCGAGCGGGTAGTAGCCTGGTGTCCGGAGGTCGATTTTCTCTGGCTCGGAAGCGGTCGCGGCCTCAGAACATTGCGCCAGCAAATCAGCAAGCGAGGGCTCGCCGAGCGGGTATTCGCTCCCGGCTTTGACGCTAATGTGCGACCCTATTATGAGAGCAGCACGATCTATTTTCAGCCCAGTCGCCGGGAAAGCCACGGCATAGCGGTTGTGGACGCGCTCGCTTTTGGTTTACCGGTTGTGACTTCTGATGCGGGGGG
>JAGRNC010000433.1 GCA_020440935.1 Leptospiraceae bacterium
CTATGGTAACATTTTCCGATGTAAGTATCTCGGCTACCGGACCATTTCGCAGAATCTCGCCTTTGCTCATAAGCGCCGCATGGGTTATGAATGGTGGAATGTCCTCGATTCGGTGGACCACAGTAACCGAGCCGCGAATGACATCGGCTTGGCGCCAAAGCATTGCTTCCAGGGCAAGACGGGCCGCAATATCCAGATTCTCATAGGGTTCGTCCAAAAACAGAATCTCCGGATCATGCACGACAGTTTTAAGGAAGGCAATCCTTCTTCGCTCGCCCGAACTCATGGAAGCTACCCGAGTTTCCGGATCGATGGCAAGATCCGGATGCCTTGCCAGTATAGAGGTAGCGTTGCTACGCTCGCTTTCGCTCACTTCGGTGTAATACGGCAAGGCGCCTTTGAGTCCAAAGAGCAGCAGATCGAGGGCGGTGATGGACGGATAATTGTGGGCCAGCTCCTCGGCCTGTCGCGGGTTAAACAATCCAAGTCGGCGTTTCACCGGTGCTACCGGATTGCCTCTTACCTCGTTTCCGAACAATCGCAGCGACCCTGTAGTCGGCCATTCTTCCATGCAAAGAATAGAAAGTAGACTCGATTTACCGCAGCCATTGGGTCCCATGAGTACCCAGTGCTCCCCTTCGGCTAAGCTCCAATTGATTTGATGCAGAATGGAATGGCTCTGCCGACTCCAGGATACATTTTCTAGATCGAAGAGTCCGGCCATAAACCGGTATGGTCAGGCTCCGCCGCCGGACAATTGATATTCGCTGTCCAGTCGCTCCACTAGACCCTGAAATTGAATGGGGCTTTCGATGGCAAAATCCTTGCGAATGTCTTCCTCGATGGAGTAATAATCGATTTTTCCACCACTGGCCTGCTGGATTCTCACCGCCAGATATACGCTGTGGATTAACCTCTTGAAGGGTTCCGGGGCCTGTAATGGTTTCTGTTGGAAGCGGATAGCCTGGACGATGGCCTCTGGAAATTGCCATCTTTCGGCAAGCATGGCACCGACTTCGGGGTGCGCAATGCCCAGCGCCACTTCTTCCATCAATGCGGTGTTTCGGATTCGTCCGCGTTCCAGCATATCCTGGATCTTTTGAATGAGCTCGGGTTTTAGAGAGATTAGAACGATCTTTCCGAGTTCATAAAGCAAACCGCTTACGCTGGCAAAATCTCGTGCATAGGCATCCTGCCTGGCTATCTTTCCAGCAAAAAAGGAAACACGGTTTGAGTTATCCCAGATTGATTCCAGGTCCTTTTTTCGGTACCGGCTGCTCATTATCTTACGTGCTCCGGCCACCATTAGCAAGTTCCCAAGTCCTTTGAGCCCGATGATTTTAATGGCATCGGTCAGGCCCGGATTTCGAGTACGCGTCATGAAGCCTGCAGAATTTGCCAGCTTTAGAACCTGAGCCGTAAGCGCCGGATCCTTCTCTACTCTGGAAGTAATAACCTGAATCGAAGCCGATGGAGAATTGCACAAATTCCAGAGATCCTGAATGTTTTCGGGAAAGGAAGGCAGTGCATCCAGCTCGTTCAGTACATCTTGAATATAGCGGTTTCGAGCCTTTGCCTCTTCCTGGTCCCGCGGGAACGCTACTCTGGAAATCGTCTGTCCGTCGCTGGAATCGATGCGAAAGTGGTTACCCGGAATCCCCGCATTCTGGAGCAGAACGAGGATGAGCACAAGACCCAGTCCCGCGCCTTCGGATTCGTCGCGAACAGAGGAAAACACGGCATCCAATTCCTGATGTTCCTTGAACAGCGCCAGCCGCGATTGGATGCGCTCCACTTCGTTGGGAAAAAGCTCTACATTGTTTCGGATTTCCATGTGCAGGTGCTTTTCTTTGAGTTGGAAATTCACCAGGATATAATGTGGATCGTTCTTATGTTCTTTGCGGAACTCGTCCCAGCGCTCCAGAACCCGCGTAGCGTAAGCGCGCATGGCCCGACTGTATTCGGATGGGTTGGTGGTGTCCACGCTTTCGAAGTTCAGGTAAGTTCGCTTCGCATTGGCCTTGCTGGCATTGGAAATCAGCTCCTTGGCGATCACAAAGCTCGGTTCGGAAAGAAATGCAAGGTCCAGTTCGGAAAGCAATCGGTACAGAAAGTCCGATAACTCATTGACTTCCTTGTCTACGAGTCCGGGAAATTTTATAGAAACCAACTCGCCCGCCAGTAATGCCTTTAATGCATCACCGCGCTCTGAGTACCGTTCGAATGGCAGCACACGCAAATAAGACCGCAACGCTCCGTGGCTGCAACCAAATTCACCAGGCTTCCGGGATTATGCCCCGGGTAGGTAATTGCTATTATGTCCCACCCGGGGTTTATGGTGGTACTATGAAAAATCAAAAGAATATGCATCGAATCGATCGCGGTCGCTGGACAGTACAGAAAATGGATGAGGGTCGTCTGGATGTAAGGTTAGAGTTTCTTAGCGAGGAGTCGTTGAATCGATTGCTGGGCGACTTGCAGCAGATCCTGCCATCCCTTTACCGCTCCCGAAAAAGAAGCGGGCCAGGATCTAAAACTCACAAGCAACCGGAATTAAGCATGGGCGATGGTTCTATCTCGAGATTGGACATTCCGCCCTTGCGTGGAAATAGAAGCAATCGTCAGGCTTCTTGAGGTTACGGCACAGCCTCAAAGCTGCCGTCGAGCCCCAGCACATAGGCCCCGCAGTATTCGTACGGCAATCTGGGTCCCCATTCCTCGGGAGATAGGATGGAAAAGATCTTTTCGCCATCCTTTTTGGCGTAGAGGTACAGAGTCTGGCCCGGTCGCTTTTCAAAGCTGCATTTGATTCGGTGCAGCTCCCGATCTCGGTCCGCTTTCTCGATGATGGAACGGGCCTCGTCCTGCAAAGATCGAATCTGTCGCGCTATTACATCCAGTTTTCCGCTGAGGTGGGTTCCAAGCATTGCATCGGCTTTCTCTATTTCTTCGGCCCTCTTGACCAGGGAAAAGGGCGGGTCAC
>JAGRNC010000434.1 GCA_020440935.1 Leptospiraceae bacterium
CGAATACGGCCCTGAGCATTCGGTAGAGCCCTGGTTCGCGATAATACTCCGCAAGAAATTCCCGGCCGGTAGCAAAGCTGTAACGGACCAGGTCGTTGGTGCCAACGCTAAAGAAATCCACGTACTTTCCAAGATCAGAAACGCTCATGCAAGCCGCTGGCGTTTCCAGCATGGCGCCAAGCATTGGTCTTTTCTTTTCAAACAGATTATGCACCTGCGGCTTCCAGATATCCAGTACATCCTGCAAATCCGTTACCGATGAAACCAGTGGAATCAGAATTCCCAGGTTCTCGGGAGCAGTCTCCACCTCAAGACTTGCCAGAAAAATGCATCGAATCTGGCTTTCGATGAGCCGCCTTTCGGCCATGATATAGGCCGGACCGCGAAGCCCGCGACTGCTGGCCGACCGATGCAAAGCGGGGTGATCTTTATCTTCATCGGGATCCACCAATCGAAATACAACCTTTCGGTCTTTGTAGCATTTCAGAATTTCTGCGTAGTGGGCCACCTGACGCGGTTCGTCCAGAACCAGATCCGGGCATCGCATGTAGATAAATTCGGTGCGAAACAGTCCTACCGATCCGGCGCCCAGTCGCGAAGTCTTTTGAGCGCCTTCCAGATCGTCTATGTTTACGGATAGCCGAATGCTGCGCGAAGATCCTGCTGGTCGCGCCGAATGGGGCAATTCCGCCTGGCTTCTCTTACGTGCGGTGCGAGTGTCTGTTTGTTCCGGCCGAACAATAAGGCGACCTTCATGGGCAACGAGCAATGCGGGCCATCCTTCTTGAAGATCGAGGCAATCTTCGCATCGAACAACTGTGGGAATACCCCGATTGCTGGCGAGAATCGAAAGATGCCCCATGGGGCCGCCGCCTTCCAGGACAATTCCGCCCACTTCGCGAATGTGCAACAACAACGATGGGTCCAGATCCCGGGCCACCAGAATGTCTTCGGCGCCCAGAGCGCTCAGAAAATCTTTATAGGGCACCTGCTCGGAAGATTCGCCCGGCCGTAGGCTCTTTAGCAGCCGATGAACTACGTCTTCCAGGTCAGAGATTCGCTCTTTAAAGACGCCTTCGGGTAAAGCTTCAAAACCCTTTTTTAAATCGCGATACGTGTCTTCCAGAGCGCCTTCTGCATTCATACGAAGTCGAATGGATTTTTCAATGGGATCCACAAACATTGGATCCTCATACATCAATTCTTGCGCTTCGAATATGGCCCTTAGCTCAGGAGCCAGGTCTCTGGAGATTTCGCGGGTTTCCGCGCGTGCGATATCCACGGCTTTGCGAAATCGCTCAAGTTCCGGACCCACCTGATATTCTTCGATTTCTGCGGAATGGAAACGCACCGGCGCTTCCGGGAATCGCCGAATCTTACCGAGGCAGAGCCCTTCCACCGAACAAATGCCGTGGTATTCTTCCCGCTGTCCAGATTCGGCATCCAAAGAATTACCTCTTTTTATGCCGCAATATGGCCAGATAGGTCGTATCGTCTGCAAGCCCTCGGGGAAAAGAGAACCTTCGCATATCCTTTTTGAGTCCTGTAAGCATCCGCAATAGCTTCTTTTCGCGGTGACGAAGAACCGCTGCGCGAAGCCGCTCCACTCCATACATATCGCCACGCCAACCTCGCGCTTCGTAGGCGCCGTCGGTGTATGCAAGTAGAAAATCGCCTTTGTCCAGGTTCAGGGAGTTTCCTTTGAATTGAAAATCTTCGTAGATACCCACCGGAATGTTTCGTTGATCAATCTCTTCGACGATCTGCTCTTTGTTTCGATAAACGAGGATCGGCGGACTGCCAGCGGCGCAATACTCCACAGTGCCCGAATACAGATCCAGAAGCATAACCACGAATGTGGCGAACTGATCATTTCCAAAAAAGCTTCGGCTTGCCAGGTTGATCTTTTTCATGATTGCATTGGGAACGATATTTTGCATCTGAATCCCTTCGCGTAATAGATTACCCAGCAAGATCGCAAGTATTCCGGCCTCCAGCCCTTTTCCGCTAACGTCGCTTAAAGTCATGGCGATACGGCCATCGGCCATAGGAAAAATCCCATAGAAGTCCCCGCCCGTGCGAAACTTGGAAACAGTGATACCGCCCAGGGTGAAGCTTCGCGTAGAATAGGTTTTGCTGGGATTCATCCCCAGATCTTTACAGATAAATCGATAGAGTTGCTTTTCGTTTAGTATTCGCTTTTGAATCAGGATCTTCCCCGGCGGACGACCGGTTTCATTGTGGATCTGCACCACTTCCTGTTTTTGTTCGGGTGTGATTAGCTTATGCTCGGAAAGAACGCCGAGAATAGCTACCTCATCCATGCCCTGCGGCGCGGTAGCTCTCAAGGAATACTCCGGGTGAAAAGTGCGAATCCCATTTTGTTATATGGTAAAATTCCCGAATTCCGGGCTCTACGGACAAAATTTTGTGTACAAATCACAGGCCCGAAGGCCAGAATCGCCCAGATGTCCGAAGATTCAAGAAAAGATCACCTCCGCGTATTGAACAAGTACAATACGATCCTGGATCAAATGGACCCCATGCGCCCCCTGGGAAAGGTGATCCAGGTAAGCGGACAAACGATCCTGTCCAGCGGCCCTCCGGACACTTCCATTGGACAGATCTGCAAGGTAGAATCGACGGACGGGCAGTCCATAATGACCGAAGTAACCGGATTCCGCGGTCATGACCTGGTTCTCGTAGCCCTGGGTCCCACCACCGGCATCTTTCCCGATTCCATGGTACATGCCACGGGGCAACGTATGACGATCCATGTGGGCAACGAAATGTTGGGTCGGATCCTGGACGGTCTGGGTCGGCCCCTGGATGACGGACCGCCGATTTTAACCGGTAACATTTTTCCCGCCGAGCGGAATGCACCCACTCCGACAGCGCGAGTACCCATCCATCAGCCGCTGGCCACCGGAGTGCGGGCCATCGATTCTGTCCTTACGGTAGGCAGGGGCCAGAGG
>JAGRNC010000435.1 GCA_020440935.1 Leptospiraceae bacterium
GTCTTTCGATTTGCTGATCGGCGCCGATGGTCTGCATTCGCATGTTCGACAGATATTGTTCAAGGAAACTCCAGAAAAGGAAATGGGAGCCTGCGTTGCCGCCTTTACCGCCCACGATTACAGATACAAAGATGACTCTGCCTATGTATTGTATCAGTCGGACAAAAAGCAAATGGCAAGAACGACCCTGGCCGATGGTCGTACCATGTTTTTACTCACGTTTCGCTCCGAATTACTACCGGAAGGTGCAAGCATAGATGATCCCCGACCGCTCCTTCGGACGATCTACGAGGGTTCGGGCTGGGAAAGCGAAACGGCGTTACAGGCGATGGATGATTCGGACGATTTGTATTTTGATCGTGTCAGTCAGATTCGACTGGATCATTGGAGCGACGGGCCGGTGGCTTTGATCGGAGATGCCGCTGCCTGTGCCTCCCTTCTTGCCGGGGAGGGAACCGGCCTGGCAATGATCGAAAGCTACGTTCTGGCAGGGGAGCTATATCGAGCAGACGGCGATTATTCGAAGGCCTTCCGAAATTACGAGGAACGACTGAGCAAATTCCTGCGAAAGAAGCAAAATGCTGCGCGAAGTATGGTAGCGTTTTTTGCTCCGGCGGGTGGTTTCCAGCGCTGGCTGAACCGCAATTTGATTCGGGCCTCGAGCCTACCGGGAGCCTCGTTTCTTACGGGCTTGTTCCTGGACGATGATATAGAATTGCCGGATTATTTGGAAAGCGGTCCTGTGAACATATCAGGCTGATCAACGAGCTGTAGGGGAATCCAGGAGGCCGGCGAAGAGGGCGTATCCGGCGGCAAGGCCTGATTTCGGCAGAATGGACTGTTGGAGCGAGGTGTGAAGCGGAGCCGCAATGCGATCGTGAGTCACTGGGTTGGGGAGCCGCTACATCGCACGATTTGTGGCAACATTGTTTTCCGGCATAGTTTGTGCGATCTCGCGGAGCCGCGCAGCATCCTTGGCTGGAGGCGCGCCAAAGAATCGGGAATACTCACGATTGAATTGGGACACGCTTTCATAGCCCACCGTAAATGCTGCGCTGGAAGCGGAATAACCTCCAAAGGCGATCAGCTTCCGGGCCTCCAACAACCTTAATTGTTTCTGGAATTGGAGTGGGCTTACGCCGGCCATTTTCTTGAATTGTCGGTGAAAAGTGGAAAGTCCCATTCCCGCTCTCTCTGCAAGCGAAGGAATGTCTATGCCGCTCGCATAATGAGTTCGAATCGAGTGCAAGGCCTTCTGTATGCCTCTTCCTGTGCCACGTTCGAGGCAGAGCTGTCGTAGTCGCCACCCCTGTGGCCCCAGAAGCACTCGGAAAAGTATTTCTCGCTCGTAAGCAGGCGCCAGGGCCGCGATGTGCTCCGGAGTCCGCAACAATCGCAGCATTCTTAGCCAGGCATCCAGAAATTCGGTGCTGACTTTGCAGGCTGAATAGGGCTGCTCGGCATCTTCTTCTAGTTTTGTTCGGTCAATGTCTCCGAGCAGGTCGGTGATGCTATCCAGGTTAAGTTCTAATCCTACGGAAAGGTAGCGTTTCCCTGAGCTATCGGGCCAGACCCGGCCTGTGGCAGGCAGTTCTGTGGGGATGACGAAGTACGAAGGGCCGTTCATTTCAATGCATTGGTCGCCGATCCAGATGGACTTTCTTCCTTGAACCAGCAATCCAATCATCGGTTGATAAATCGCTGCAAGCTGCTGTTCGGGGACTTCGCCGCCAATTACCATGAGCCCGGGAATATCCGTATGCGTTGGTTTACAGTCGGCCTCCCCAATTAGCCCGACCATTTCGTCAATTATGGAGCGCATCTTATGGATTTCCAATTAACGGAAGGGCACGAATGTCTTCCATCCAAAAAAGATCGGCACGATTAGGCAATGGTCGGGCAGGATCAGATATTGTCCGGAGCGCATCATTGACCTATAATTCTCTTAAATCAATCGAAGGAGAATCTAATGAAAGTAGCAATCATAACTGGCGGTAGCAATGGAATCGGAAAGAGTACTGTTGTGGAACTGGCAAAAAGGGGAGTGGGCATCATTCTGACTTACAACAATTATCAGGACAGGGCGGAATCACTGGTGGAGGCCATTCAGAGCGATTACGGAATACGTGCCGTAGCGCTCAAATTGGACCTCACCAATCGAGCTTCTTTCGCTTCGTTCGAAAATGATGTGCGTAAGCTTTTACGGGAAGTTTGGGAAACGGATGAATTTAATTATCTGGTCAATAATGGCGGCGTGGGTGGCCCCATGATGCTGGACGATTTGACCGAGGACTACTTCGACAAAATTCTGAATACCAACTTTAAGGGATCAGTATTCCTTTCGCAGCGACTGCTTCGATTCATGAAAGAAGGAGGGGCCATGGTCAATACCTCTAGTTCTTCCAAGAGCCAATCGTTTCCGGGCTATTCGATATATGGCTCGCTAAAGGCAGCCCTTTCGGTATGGACTCGCTACATCGCGAAGGAGCTTGCCCCTCGCGGAATTCGTGTAAACGCGGTGTCTCCAGGTCCAACCCATACAAACTTTGGAGATGGCGCTTTCGATCAGCATCCGGAACTAATCAAGATGCTGGCAGATCAATCGGTTTTCGGTAGGCTTGGAAAGCCGGACGACATCGGTAAGGTAATTGCAAATCTCTTGTCAGACGACTTTGGATGGGTGACAGCTCAGGACATCGAAGTATCCGGGGGTCATTTGCTATAAAAGGTGTAGCGTCTGGCAGTTAAAATTAATTTGAAGGTCCAGCAAATGCATTAGCCGAAGTGTTCTTCGACTCTTCGCTCAAGTTGTAGTCTGGCCTGCCCAGTCACCCTGGAGGAATTCACTTGTGGGGTCTGCTCGTCCAGATTTTCTGTCCCGCATAGGAAGGGTGTCACCGTGGCATTCATACCTTATTGCCAGGAGAATACTGCGGGCGCG
>JAGRNC010000436.1 GCA_020440935.1 Leptospiraceae bacterium
GCCTATCACGATAACCTCACCGGACTGGCCAATCGAACTCGAATGGAAGAAGATGTGCAAAAAGCAATTCTTCAGGCGGAAGCGGAAGGCCATAAGGTGGCGGTGGGCCTCATTGACCTCGATCATTTCTTTAACATCAATGAAATCCTGGGGCATAAGATGGGCGACCGAGTTCTGGCCCTATTCGCCGAAAAGCTGCGCGCCATTCCCGAGCTACAGAAGGGCCTGTATCGATGGGGCGGCGACCAGTTTGTATTTTTGGTCGACCGAGTTACAGACGTAGAGCAGATCCGGGGACTGGCCACCATGCTCATGGAGTTAATTCGCCTACCCATGGAGATCGAAGGCGAAAAAGTACATGTGACCTGTAGCGCCGGAATTGCCGTGTATCCGGAAGATGGCTCCAATCTGGATGAAATCGTAGGCCAGGCGGATCGTGCCCTCAATTATGCAAAGAAGCAGGGAAGGTTCAACTACAAGTTCGCCGCCGATCTGCCCAAAAAAGCATTTTACCAGCATCAGCTTTCCATTCGTAATCACCTGGTAGAAGCCATTGAGCGCCGATTGATCGAACCATACTTCCAGCCCATCGTAGAAGCGAGCACGCATCGGATCATTGGCATGGAGGCGCTGGCGCGTTGGCCCGAAACCAACGGTCTGGGCAAGGTAGGACCGGATTCCTTTATTCCTCTGGCAGAAAGCATGGGTCTAATTTCCGATCTAGGACGCACGGTATTAGAGAAGTCCCTGGCCTATCATGCATTGCTGAAAAAGCAGGGTCATGACCTGGAACTCTCGGTAAACATTTCCAGGCGTCAGCTTTTCAGCTCGGATTTGCCCCGAGTGCTGAGCACAATGGTTGCGGATGCCGGCTTGAATCCCTGGGATGTTATCCTGGAAATCACCGAGTCTATCGCAATGCTCGAAGTGGAAAATGCCACCGCCCGACTGCTGGAATTACATCAGTCCGGCTTTCGTCTGGCCATCGACGATTTTGGCACTGGTTACTCTACCCTTGCGCAACTGCATGAAATGCCTGTGGATGAAATAAAGATCGACCGTGCCTTTGTGCAGCGAATCAACACTGGAGAAGGCTATCGAATCTTGCAGGCCATTACGGGTATGGCATCGGCCCTGGGGCTGACCATGGTTGCCGAGGGAGTGGAGGATGAGACCTCGCTTGGCAAATTGGAAGATCTAGGGGTGCATTCGATTCAGGGGTTCTATTTCAGTCCTCCGGTGGATGCCGGACAATTCACGAGGCTTCTGGCCCAGGGCCCATCCAGCAAATAGGAGCCGGAAAAACCCTTTACAAAATGTTGAGCCCGGGCCGAACTTTTAATAATTACTGAAAGTTCCAAAACTTCCAGGAGTGCGCCCATGAAGCTCAATTTTCCCCACATCCTCCTTTTACTTCTCATTTCATTTCTTGCGCTGCCTTCCTACCTATTGGCGGAGCCGACGGCAAGGCAAGTGGTGGATCAGATGGAGCAGAAGACCAGGGGCACCACTTCGCAGGGCCTCATGGAAATTCAGATCGATCGGGATCGGGTCCACCGAAGTCTGCTCATGGAGATCTGGGATGAGTCGGCCACGGATCGCGGGTTTATTCGTGTACTCAAGCCCGAGCGCGATCGGGGGACTGCATTCTTAAAAGTTAAGACAAACATGTGGCAATACGTTCCCAGCATAAACAAAGAGATAAAGATCGAAGGCTCCCTGCTCCAGGATTCGTGGATGGGATCGGATTTCACAAACGATGATTTAATGCGGGCTACGAGTATCGTTGATGACTACGAACATTCGTTCTTGCCCTCCAATACCAATCAGTACAAGATTCAACTTATTCCCAAACCGACCGCTGCCGTAGTCTGGTCCAAAATAATCCTCGTAGTGCGCAAATCCGATGCCCTTCCCGTGGAACAAGAGTTCTACGATCACAAAGGCCGGCTAAAGAAACGAATGAAGTATTTTGATATCAAGAATATGGGCGGTCGCGTTATTCCCACTCGGTACGAGATGTCTTCGCTGGAAAACGGCCAGGAGGTCTCAAAAACTACGCTCATTTTCCACAGAATCTCATTTAATCAGGCGATTCCGGCCTACGTATTTAGCAAAGCCAACTTACGAAAGTAAGGATTAGTTCTATGGGAAACGGCTCAGCAAACTACTGGCTGCAAACCTTTCGCCTGGCTTCCAGGAATCTATTCCGAAACAAGCGAAGGACCTCGATTACCCTCGTTTCCATAGCGCTTTCCGTGGCGCTGACCTCCTTCATGCGATTCTTCACCTATGGATCGCACCAGGAAATTATCGATGAAGTAGTAGAGCTCACCACCGGCTATCTACAGGTGTCCGCCTATGGCTGGATCGAAAGCCGCAGAAATCTGAACCGAGCCCTGGATTATACGGCAGAGCTTGAGAAGAAACTGGAGCATCCGGACGTTACGGTGATATCGCCTAGAATCGAAAGCGGCGCGCTGGCTGCATCGGGAGACCATAGCGCCTTTGTCCATGTCCAGGGGGCCGATCCAGCCCGCGAAAAGATGGTAACAAAAGTTTTCGAACGAATTAAGAAAGGCGACTACCTGGCAGAAGACTATCGGGCCAAAGAGGGAAAGGAAGGCGTTGAAATCCATCAAATCGTTGTAGGACAGCGGCTGGCGGACAACCTGGAAGCCGATGTGGGCTCAGAGATTTCTCTGGTAGGGTCCCGATTCGATGGCTCCACCGGCGCAGTCATTGCTCGAATCGTTGGAATTGTAAAGACGGGTAACCCGGAATTGGACGGTAACTATGTATGGACCGATTTACAGACTTCGCGCGAACTATTCTCTCCGGGCAATCCCGAACAGGGAATCGTGCGATATACGTCCATTGCTCTGGGAGCAAAAAATGCGCTAGTAGCAAAACGAATCTACGATGACTTGAGTGAAAGAT
>JAGRNC010000437.1 GCA_020440935.1 Leptospiraceae bacterium
GGCCGATAGCTACGAGCGAATGATCGAAATCTGTGGCCGTGCCTACAAAATACTCACCGAAGAAGTGGGTTTTCCCGCCGAAGATATCATCTTTGATCCGAACATTTTTCCCATCGCCACAGGAATCGAAGAGCACAACAACTACTCGGTGGATTTTATCAATGCCACAAAGTGGATCAAAGAAAATCTTCCCTATGCTCGCGTGAGTGGAGGGGTTTCCAACATGAGCTTTTCGTTCCGGGGAAATGAGCCGGTACGGAGGGCCATGCACTCCGTATTTCTTTACCATGCCATCCGCGCCGGAATGGATATGGGCATCGTGAATCCGGGTCAGCTGGATGTATACGAAGAGATTCCAAAAGAGCTTCGCGATCTGGTCGAAGATGTGGTTCTAAACAAAAGCCCCGAGGCCGGCGAGAAGCTGGTGGATTTTGCCGAGAGCTATAAGCAGGATGTGGAGCAGGACGAAGGTAAAAAGAACGCCTGGCGCGAGGCCGATGTGGCCGAGCGGATCCGCCATGCTCTGGTCAAAGGAATCGTCGAATTTATCGAAGAAGATACCGAAGAAGCGCGCCAGAAATTCGATCAGCCTCTGGATGTAATCGAAGGGCCTTTGATGGACGGAATGAACGTTGTGGGCGAGCTCTTTGGATCCGGAAAGATGTTCCTGCCCCAGGTGGTAAAAAGCGCCCGGGTGATGAAAAAGGCCGTGGCTTATTTGATTCCATACATGGAAGAAGAGCAACGAAAGAATCCAAAAGCCCGAAAAGAAGCAGTGAAGGTGCTGCTTGCAACGGTTAAGGGCGATGTGCACGATATTGGTAAGAATATTGTTGGCGTGGTGCTGGCCTGCAACGGCTACGAAGTAATCGATCTGGGCGTTATGGTGCCCCGGGATAAGATCCTGGACGAGGCTGTAAAACAGAAAGCCGATGTGATTGGATTGTCGGGACTGATTACTCCATCCCTCGATGAAATGGTAGAAGTGGCCCGGGAAATGGAAAAGCGAAAGCTAAGCCTGCCACTTCTCATTGGGGGCGCCACCACCAGCGAAGTGCATACTGCGGTTAAGATTGAGCCAAACTATTCCGGCGCAACGGTGCATGTTCTGGATGCGTCGTTAAGCGTTCCCATGGTGGCCAATCTGTCCTCCGATGTACACCGCGATAAGGCAATGACCGAAATCCGCGAAAAATACGAAACCATGCGCGAGCAGCATAAGAATCGTCAGGACGAAAAAGAAATTCTGCCGTTTGAAAAGGCTCAAAAGAACCGACCCGTGGTACGATTCGAGGGGGCAACCCATAAGCCCAATCAAACCGGGGTGTTTAAGGCCGAACCATCGATTGAGGACTTGATTCCGTACATTGACTGGACGCCTTTCTTTCTGACCTGGGAGATGCGCGGTAAGTATCCGGACATTTTGAAGGATCCTCGATTGGGCGAGGAAGCGACAAAATTGTTTAACGATGCGCAGGAGCTTCTGGAGCGAATCAAGAAGGACAAGCTTCTGCGGCCCAGAGGAGTATACGGTATTTTCCCGGCGGCCTCCAACGGCGAAGATGTTAAGCTTTTCAAGGATGAAGACCACAAAGAGGAGCTTGCCACATTCCATTTTCTGCGGCAGCAGGCAAAGAAACGTTCGGGTCAGCCCAACCGATCCCTGGCCGACTATGTGGCTTCCGAAGAGTCCGGCATTCCTGACTGGATGGGCGCATTTGCGGTTACGGCAGGAATCGGTCTGAATGCTCTTGTAAAAGAATTCGAAGACAATCATGACGATTATAACTCCATTCTGGCCAAAGCTGTAGCCGACCGATTGGCCGAAGCGTTTGCCGAATTTCTACATGCAAAAGTGCGCAAGGAAATCTGGGGATATGCCACCGATGAGAAATTGGCAAACGAAGAGCTCATCAAAGAGCGCTACCGGGGAATTCGCCCGGCGCCAGGATATCCATCGCAGCCCGATCATACAGAAAAGGTCACTCTGTTTAAGATTCTAAATGCTACCGAGGATGCCAGCATCCAGCTCACCGAAAGCCTGGCTATGATGCCTGCAGCCTCCGTAAGCGGATTGTATTTCGCGCACCCGGATGCAGAATACTTTAACCTGGGAAAGCTAAACAAAGACCAGGTTATGGATTATGCATCGAGGAAAGGGATGGAACTGGAAGAAATCGAAAAATGGCTGGGACCGGCTCTCGCGTACGATCGCTAACATACGATTCTCTGCAGGCGAAGTTCTGAGGACTTTGCCATGTTGCCGGCTTCCGTTCTGGGGCCGGCTTTTTTTACGCTGCCATCAATGTAATGTGTGGCCCCAGGAATCGAAGCGCACAGGTCGGAGCTGGTCCTGGGATTTAGACTGCAGAGGGGCCTGCCCTGGCCTTTGGTGGCGGCCTTCGCCCTCCAGCCCCGTCGCGCCGGTCGCTCGCGGCCGAACTCTGCTAAACCTGGCTTTTTGCTTTCTCCAACGAATCGGCATAGGCCCGAGCAGCGCGATGAATATCTTCCTCGGTGGTGGCCCAGGACATGATGCTGGTGCGGATGGCATGCCTTCCTTTATGAACGGCGCCGCCGGACCAGCACTCTGCCGAGGATTGAATGCATTTGATCGTTACCTCGGTTAATGCATCGGTGGGGCAGGCGACGAGCACCTGATTGAATACTACTTCGTTGAGCACTTCGAATCCGTCTGTGGCGGAAATCTCATCGCGGAATTGAAGCGCGCGGTTATGAAGCTGGGCCACCAGTTCGGCCACCCCCTGGCGGCCCAGGTATTTAAGCGTTGCCCAGAGTTCAAAGATCCGCGCCCGGCGGGACATCTCCGGCGTATAATACATTCCATCTCGGCGCTTTCCTTCTACTATATAGCTTCCGCTCATTCCGAGAGCGGCGGTGAGGTCCGCACGATGCTTGCATAATACGATG
>JAGRNC010000438.1 GCA_020440935.1 Leptospiraceae bacterium
TGCCGACGCCGCCGAAGAGCCCATGTACAGTCAGTTACGGGTGAATGGCAAGCTCGATAGAGTTTTGAAAAACATAGAGCAATTCTGCAATATTCGAGAGAAGCAATATCCAGACCTTAGGATCATTACTCGGGTCTCAGGAGTCAAGGTGTCCGAAGAACAGGACATGGATTCCATGGAACGCGTGTGGGGCGGACTTGTGGATCAGGTCGCATTCGTAAACTACAACCCGTGGGAAAACATCTACGAGACGGAGCCCAACGGAATAGAGAAGCCTTGCTCCGACCTTTGGCGGCGCATGTTCATCTGGCATGATGGAACCGCCAATCCCTGCGATACAGATTATCGTTCTACATTGCAGGTAGGCAATGCCTCCGAAGGTCTGTCCAACTTGTGGCTATCTGATTCTTACCAGAGCCTTAGACGGGCGCATGCCAATTCGGCCCGTCAGGTTGTTGAGCCCTGCAAGCGCTGCAGCGTGATTTGATCTATGACATCAATCCGAGTGAAGCCCCATCTGGGGGCCATCGAACGACCTCGCGCAGGAGTGGACTCGAGGCTGCAGAGCCTCCGCCTGGATAAAAATGAGCGGATGGGCGGTTACAGCCGTGAATTGCTGGATTCCGTTCTGAAGAGTATTAGCGCGGAGACCTTGAATGTCTATCCGGAACCCGAGCCCATCTATCGTAGACTTGCTGCAGAGCACAATCTCCCCATTGAAAGTTTTCTTCTTACCCACGGCGCCGACGGAGCCATTCGAACTACCTTCGAAATATGCGATTGGTCCAGGGGTAATGAAGTAGTCTGTTTGGATCCAACTTTTGCAATGGTCGGTGTCTATTGCGATATCTTCAATGTGCAACCGGTCCTCATCGGTTACGAATTTCGTGGAAATGCGCTTCCCGCTTTAGATGTCGAGGCCATGATAAGGGCGATCTCTCCAAGTACCTCCCTTGTAATTCTTGCAAATCCGAACAGTCCCACCGGAACCTTGATTGAGCAACCAGACCTGGAACGTGTCATTGCGGCGGCCGGCGAAGTCGGGGCTCTGGTACTGATCGATGAAACTTATTACGACTTCTCTGGTTTCACCATGGCTTCTCGAGTTGCGGCCCATGACAATCTTCTGATTGCGCGGAGCCTGTCCAAAGGGATGGGGTTGGCCGGACTCAGAATTGGCTATTTGATCGCGGCCGGTTCGGCCGCTCGGGCGGCTTTTGCTCTGAAGCCTATGTACGAGGTCAATAACGTAGCTCTTCAGTTTGCACTGGCCCTGATGGACCGCAGCGAAGAAATCGAAAGCTATGCTGCGGCCATCAAGGGATCTCAGTCATCGCTGTCCGATTACTGTCGCGCCAGGGGCATTGGATTTTTGCCAACCGGCGCCAACTTCTGCTATATACATACCGGGGCCAGAACGGAGGCCATTCTCCAGCTCTGTCAGGAGCGGCGAATACTGATTCGAGCAGGGATGGGAATCCGGGGCTACGAACAATGGCTCCGAGTGTCCCTGGTTCCCGAAGAAGAATTGAAGCCCTTTTTTGATGCGCTCGAAGGTGCAGGAGACTAGTCCCATTGTCCAATATTCATTACAAAAGCGAAAAGCTGCTTCAGTTCTACAGCAAGCACAGAAACTCCTGGGATAGCCTGTATCCTTCGGAGCGTTGGGTATTTGATCGGGTTGTAAGGGAGTTAGAGCAGAACAATGTACTTCATATCCTGGATGTGGGCGCAGCCTGCGGCGGTCTCTACTCGGCGCTCAAGGAGCGAATAGATCAATTCGACTATGTAGGATTGGACATCAATGAAGCGATGATCGAATGGGCGAAGCAAAACCATGATTCGCCGAATGCAAAGTTTGAGTGCCTGGATGCTGCAGCTCTGGCCGAGACGCAATTCCCTTCCAATCTTGTTGTGTCTCTTAGCTGCGCAGATTGGAACGTAGAGACCCATTCCATTCTGGATGCTTGCTGGAAGCAGCTACGTCCCGGAGGCCAACTGGTGATCTCGCTGCGCCTCACCAATCTGGAATCAATCAATGATATTGAGCGAAGTTATCAATACATTGATGCCATTGATGGTAGCGATGTCGAATCCCGGGGAGAGAAGGCCAATTACGTTGTCCTGAACTGGAGAGATTCGCTGCAGATGCTTGCAGATTTGAATGGCGCAGAGACGATTTTGCAGTACGGATACTGGGGAGCCCCCAGTTCCAGTGCCGTGACCGAGTTTGAGCGACTTTGCTTTACAGTATGCGCTGTGCGCAAGTCCGTCGACGAAGATTTCCGCGGATCTCCCAGGTGCGAATTGCACCTTCCCCAGGATCTATTCGATTCACCATCTACGGCCCGGAATTGAAAAGACAATACAGATTCGACCAGACCTTTATCTGGGATCAATCAGACCTGCCGGACGGGATGACTCTTGACCATCTTGGCGAGGAAGCACACCGTCAATGGCTCCAGATCATTGAAGTTCTGGCCAAAGACAATCGGAGAAACAGCAGTTTCTGGTACACTCAGATTGCATCGCGGAACTCCAGTTCACTGCCATTCCTCTATGACCTGGCCATGATGTTGGCCCTGGAACGTAGCTCCGAGTTCCTGACATCCTATTGCTTCCTGCTGCCATCGGGTGCTCGAGGCCGGGCCCTTGCCAAATGTCTTCGGGTTCGGTTTCCATCGATCCAGTTTCGGATCGCGAAAAAGACCCGGATAGATGGGGTGATTTCCGGCCTCTGGCAGAGCAACCTGCCGCCGCTTCCCACGCTTCGCCTCTGGCTGGGCTACTGGCGCGCGGTGGTTCGGCCCCTTTTCGAAGCCCGGTGGCACCGGCGTTCCGCCCCCCCCGTTCCGAATGAGCCGGTCTGGATTTTGGACACCTATGTGCGTCTTGATTCGGAGGGGCATCCTTTGGCTGACCGTTACTTC
>JAGRNC010000043.1 GCA_020440935.1 Leptospiraceae bacterium
ATCTTGACCAATGGGTGCTTCGCACAGGTTTACGGCAGTTGCATACATGGAAAAAGGCAGGCCTGAATCCAGGTCGGCTGGCTGTAAACATTAGCGTTCGACAGCTGGAAAACAATCGATTCGTAGAAGAGCTTCTTGGTTTGCTCGAACAATGGCAGCTGGACGGAAGCGACGTCGCTCTGGAATTGACGGAAACTTCGTTGATGAAGAATATAGAGGCGATGATTCCTTTGCTTCAGGAGCTGGTGGACGCTGGAATCGAGCTAATGATCGATGATTTTGGCACAGGATACTCTTCCCTGAATTATCTCAAGCGCCTACCAGTGGATGTACTGAAAATCGATAAGAGCTTCATCTTTGAAATCGGTAACGACGAAAGCGACTCCATTATCCGGGCCATCATCGGAATGGCTCGAAACCTGGGACTGCGGGTCATCGCCGAGGGTGTTGAAAATAAGGAGCAGTTGAATTTCCTAATGGAAGAAGGGTGCGATCAAGTGCAGGGATTCTTATTGGGTGCTCCGATTTCTGCTGTAGTCCTGGAAAAGCAATTCATGGAAGGGCATGGTCTCAGAATAGGCGGGTTGGAGTAGGTTCTCTTTCGAAGATTTCTTACGGATTCGTTCTTTGAGCGGCGGGACAGAGCTGCGACCCGGGTAACTGGATGAAGTGCGAGCTGGAGATACGTTGCGTTGGATTGGACCCGGACGGAAAGCGACAGAGTTCGAAAGAGAAGGGAGAGGCTGGCCTCTCCCTTTCATTGATTATTTTACCTTGAAGCTTGAGCCATAGCTTGGCCAGCTACTGGTGGTAACACCGTTGCGTTCGCTACCTTCGTAGGAGTCCTGTCCTGGCAGAAGCTCAACGCTAACTTTTCCGCCATCTTGTTTGATAACGCCTGCATGCAGCGCAGCTTTACAGATTGAGGAGTCGGTGGTGTAGATGTCGGTTCCCCAGATGCTTCCCTGACCGCAGCCGGCGGGGCATTTTACTGCGAACTCATTCTTGCCTTCGGTCATGGTCTTGATTTTTTGCACAGAGTCAGTGCATTGCACATCGATTGGTTTGGGTCCGCAAGCGGCCAGGGCCACTACGGAAAGGATGGGTAATATCCATTTGATTCTCATGAAATCCTCCAGATTGGTAGACCGGATTAGATTCGTTTTTATTTCTTAGTCAACGGAAAAACCAGTGCATTTTAAGCGAATGGATCATTTTCCGAGTTTCTGTTCCAAATGTATTCGATTTCACGGGCCGTCTGTTCGGCCAGCGGCAGGCCATGCTTCTCCGCCATAAAGGCCAGGGACATATCCATTCCCGCCGTAACTCCGGAAGATGTGTAGTATTTACCGGAAACAATCCATCGGGCCTGTCGCTGCCAATCCACGGCTGGACCCTGACTCATTACCCAGTCAAATGCAATCTTGTTGGAAGTGGCCTTCTGTCCATCCAGCAATCCAGTGCGTGCAAGCAGGGAAGTTCCGGTGCAAACTGTGAGCACATCCGGAGCCAGTTCGGCCAACCTACGAATCTCGCCGATAAGCCGATCATCGTTCACACATTGACGAGTGCCCATACCTCCTGGAATCAGCAAAATGTCTACCGAGCCCAGGCTGCTCGAAGCAATGCTTTCGCATTTGAATCCGTGGGCGCTTTCGATTAATCCTCCGTCCATGGACATGAGTTGGACTTTGTACTCTTCCTTTCGGCGGCCAAAGATCTCGGCCGGGCCAAACACATCCAGAGTCTCGAACACTGGAAATAAGAAAATGGATACTGTCTGCATGAAGCCTCCTGAGTCAAAGATCTGGATCAGGGGCCAGATCTGCAAGCAGGGTTGCACGCATACCAATCTATTGGCTTGATCGTTCTAATTGAATTGCAGCGTTATTGGTGGTCCCGGATTCGGGTGGCATCATCGGGAGCATCCGTTAGGCCCCGGGAATGCCTCAGGTATTCTAACCAGTCTTGTAGTATGACTGGTAATTCGCATTCCGATTGTGCCGGACCCGATTCCAGTAGGGCACATCGATCGTTGTTAATGTGCGATTCGGCGGCCACCTGTCCATCTTCCAGGAGATAGAATTTTTCGTGGTACTCGCGCTTCTCTAGATCCACGTCGAACAGGGCGATTTCGCGTAAGAGCCCCCAGGGGGCTGCCATCATTGCATCGGGTCTATGCGATCGGGCCCCGACCACTAGCGGTTTTCCGTTATGGAACACGGCGAAAAGTCGAACATCTCCGCGAAATGCCACCAGAAGGTCCAGGCTGTCGTACACTGGGCGAAACATTGGTTGTCCGGTGTAAGCCTGATACGTCTGCACGTATGCGGCGCGGGCAAGTACCGGACCCAGCCTGGTTTCTTCAAAATGACTTGTGGTAGTACGGAAATTGTCCCGCGGAAGCAGCGGACTGGCGAGTAGAGTGGCACAAAATAAGATCAAATATCGCATGATTCTTGCTCCCGACCCAATCCGGAATCCGCCGTAGCATGGGAAGGCCTCTCCTTAGGATCGGTGCGAAAGAAAACCTGTTTAGTCCAGAAGCCGAAAAAAGCCAATTCGATACAAAAAAGAATTGATTTGTCTGCAATCAGATATCCAATGCGGGGCCTTCCGGCAGCCCTGGAAGTCGCATCTATAGCAGCCGGGGCAAAGGATCAATTTCCCAGCGGACCCAGATTACGGACAGAGTGAATGGAAGAAACCACCCATTATTACAAACCATCGGGCAAATTTTCAATTCTGGCGCTACTGACTGTGCCCGTCCTGGGCAGCCTGGCGGCCGGCATAGGCGCTCTGATTTATTCGGCGCTTATCTGGTACATCCCGTTCATTTATATAAACTTCTTTATTACTCTGGGCTTTGGATTTCTGCTGCTAATGGCTGTGATGCCAGCTCTGCGCATGGCACGGGTTCGCAATCTGGGCGTTGGATTCTTGCTGGGGCTTCTGGTGGGCGCTCTGGGCGTATATCTGGAATGGTCGGTGTATTGCGCCTTGCTTATTAGCGCCGGCGAAACCACCGAAGTGGGTAGCGGTCTTCGTGCGCTATCGTTTACCGATACAAGTTTTGATCTAGATCTAATGCTGAACGTTGCGGTGCACCCTTCGGTCATCTGGGAAATTATTAAAGCACTGTACGCCGAGGGAAGCTGGGGCATCTTCCGGATTACCGTTTCCGGTATTCCTCTGGTTCTTGTCTGGTTGGTGGAAGCCGGAATCATAGCATTTCTACCGGCGCTGGGCGCCATCGGAGTCGCCTCTGAGCCATTCTCCGAAAAAGAAGGAAAGTGGATGAAGGAGACTAAATTTAAAGGAAGAATTGCGCCGGACGATGCGATTCTCAATGGAATTTCGCTACTGGAGCAGGGACGATTCGATGCAATTTTCGACGCCGCTCGAGTCAGCGAAGATGAATCGGGCCTCGGCTTTGTAGCTTACTCCGATTCGAGGAAAGAAGAGAACTATTTAACTATTCAAATGCATCGAATCGAAACGACCAGCGACGGAAAGAGCAAAACAACATCGGCCGATGTGGTGACGAACTTGAAAATAGCAAAGATTCATCTGGATCGCCTAGCTGCCAGTCTGGAATCTTAATTCTTTACGTCTTTGTCCGGGCGTAGCGGGTAGGGATTATAGCCGGCATCCTTCAGCTCTTTCTTATACTGCTCATACACCTGGTCTTTTTGCTGATCATCTTTCTGCACTTCGGCCAGAGCAATGACAGCAAGTACCGTGGCATTGCGAAAATGCTGCACGGCAGCATCGGGCCTTTCATTGGCGATCAACCGTTGCGCAGTAAGTAGCTGTCTGCGGGCCACATCGATTCTGTGGCGGGTTTCTTTGACCGTTCGGCTTTTGGCTCGGCCCGCCTCCGCCAGTTCCCGATCGACCAGCGCGGCCGTTGTCTTGCCCAGAATTTCGGCTACCTTGTTTTCGTACTGGGCGTTAAACGAAGCGTAGACCTCAAATGCACGGCGTCGAGCATCGCGCAGTAGATAGTAGGATTCCAGGAGCTGTCCGGAGTAATAGGCATCGATGGCCTTCTTGAATACAGCGGCGGTCTCCTCGTATTTTACATTTGCGCCGGAGACATCTGAACCCAGCACTTCCATCATGCGTCCCAATCGGACCAGGTCTACTTCTACAATATTTCGCAGCCCATCGATCTTTTTGGAGGCAATTTGTCGATCCAGGTAGTCAGATCCTTCAAATTCGCGCACCGGATCCGATCGACTGGCGCTGGGCGATTCTCCTGAAACTACAGTGGCGGAAATGGCAAAAATCAAAGTGAAGCTTGCGGCCCACTCAGGAAAATGGTTGTACGCAAAGGAAGTGAATAATTTCATCATGTTAATCCCGTTTCAGGTTCGAGCAATGTCTTTTTACCGGATAAAAACTATACTCCCCCTATTTGCCGTCATTCTATTTCCTGGACTGCACAATACCCTGCAGGCCTTTCCTGTACAGATCCAGGGCCAGTCGGTGGACACAGAAAAGCCCGATATGGATGATCTGCGTCCTCTAAGCTCCCGCAATCGACTGATTCTCGCCCAGTATTATATTGATGCCGCAAGATCATCCGCATCGCTACAGAAAAGCGTAAAGCAACTGATCCAGAAGTACTCCGGATTCAGCGAAGTAGAGCGGGGATCTCTGAATGCCCTGGCCGCCGCTTATTTTGATGTTTCTCCATCCAGCCGTCAGAGTACTCTGCAAAAAGAATACGCAAATTGGACAAGCAAGGCTCGGTCCGATGTGGAGCGGGAGGCGGTAAGTCTTCTGCAATACCATGCAAATCTACTGCGCTTCTCCGCGCGCGGAAACGGCTACAATACCCTGGAGCCGGACTGCCAGCTACTGGGAAATGCTGCCTGCGATCTGGTTCAATCAGGTAAACGCATGGAGGCCAGCATCGCCAAAAAAGACATTGGTTCCGATGATTATCGAGCCCTGCAGCATTCGCTGGATCCAGTACTTTTCCAGAAAAACCCCATTCCATTTATGGATGTTCTGGCTCGACCATTGCCTACTTTACTAACCCGGCTCGGGCTTCCCCTGGAAGCGGCCATCCTTAGCGCCGGTGTAGCTCGAAGGCAGCCAAAATCAGATCTTGCCGAGAAGGTATCGCTTTATTTGACCATGGCTGGCGACTATCGTAGCGCCCTGCGATACGAGCAAAAAAACAATGCTAAGCCATCGCGAAGCGATCAGCTCAAGTATCTGGACTGGCTCATACTGGCCGGTCAGTATGCGGAAGCCGTGGAATTGATTCTGAAGCAAAAGCCCGATTCGCTGGGCGCCGAAAAAGGTCGCGATGTGTGGGTCGGTCTGCCCAGAAACGGGGATGTCATGCGGATTCGCCTTGCGGGACTGATTTATCTCGATGGCGATGTAAAGAAAGCCGGACAGCTGCTGCATGAATTCATCAAGAAAGATCCGGAAGGCAAACGCGCAGAAACTCTCATTGCGCGATTGCGTATCGCTCAGATGGTTCTATCCACCGATCCGGAACTGGCCCATAAGCTTGCTGAAGATGTTACCTACGAGGCGCAGGAGCGCGGACTCGACCTGATTGAATACCAGGCAACAGTCCTGGATGGCTGGGCTCTGTTCTTTCTGGAAAAGAACTACAATGCATTGATCAATTTTATAAAGGCGCGCGGCATCTTGCATGGAGAGCAGCGAAATGTTACTCCGGATTTTTCCCGTCAGGCGGGGATGTATTTTCTCAAGCGTCGTACGAGCCCGGGGGCCATCCAGGTTTCCGAAATTCTGTCTTTGAGTTCCTACATTGCTGCACGAAGGTTCGATCCTGCAGATCGGTTCTTCTTGCTCTGGTTACCGGGTATGGTGGATCGCCACTTTCTGACCGATGCTTTCTTGCGCGATCTACAGACAAAGCAGCTGACTCCGCAGGCCTTGCTTGTATTATCCCGGATGTCGGCCAGTAGCCGTTTCGAATTTGGTCCCGGCAACAATCCAGGAGGATTGCGGGGGCTTCGAACCAGCATTCGAGAATCTAGATTTCAAAATCGTTTCGAATGGGCGGGTTCCGGCGATCCGTATTCTTTCATTCGGGAAGAGGCCTACGATCTACATAAAATGGAACTTCCAGGGGCCGAATCGGGTCGTAACGTGCTGTTCTTTGCGGGCGATCCGGAAAGCGGGAACGGGCACTTTGTTCTATTTTCTGCAGCGGGTGGGCGCTGGCGTTTCTTTGTTCAGACTATGGCTCGCACCGATGGTATTTCTTCGGATTGTGATTTCGAGGATGGAGGAGATTGCGAGAAGGCCATCCAGTTCTTTTCAGATTTTCGCGACAAGGTAGACGGTCGATTGGCGGTGCTTTACGATCCTGTACTGGATCTGGATTATTCGAGGATCTTTGGTTCGGCCACGGTAACCTACTATGGTTGGCCTGTGGCATCCAGCAAACAGAAGGTACATCAATACGGGATCAATCAATTTGTGTCCTCCCTATCGGACCCTTGCTACGATGCGGGAAAGCGCGCGCTGCCCCTCGACGATTTCCTTTCTTCCGATGTGAAGGGTCGATTACTATTGCCCTCCAGCATTGACGGAAAAGGCCAGGTCTATTTGCGCGAGTTCCGATGCAAGGGGCAGTCCTTGCGACTCTGGGATCTGGATCGACGTTTTAGAGGAGACCTGAGTCTGGTTTTCTGGACTCCCGAATCTCAGTCGGATCCAGCCTACCGAAAGGAATTGATGCGCGTATTCCATGACCGCGGGGTCCCGGTACTGGAAGCATTTGAAGATCCCGATGATCTACTGCAATCGGATCATCTGGCCGCGCTGGTCCCGGGTAAGTATCGAATCATCTTTCCGGGGATTGCATTTCTGGAGGACTGATGGCGGGCGGCGGCGGAATAATTCGTTGATCTGTGACCGGAGTGCAGAAAGTCTGGGGCGTGGCAAAGAAGAGTCCCAGTCCTTCCAGTGAATCCGATCCATCGGGTATTCCTCCGAAAGAGGAGCATCCCGTTTCTGTAATCATATCTTTTGGTATTTTGCTCTTTCTGGTCTTCGCTTTCAAACAATCCGTTCTGGATGCAAATAACATCCCGTCGGGTTCCATGATTCCCACTCTGAAGGTGGGCGACTATCTGTTCGTAAACCGGATGCGATACTCCTTTCGACTGCCTTTTCTGGGCACGGAAGTGATCCACATCGACGAACCCCAGCGAGGGGACATTATTACCTTCATTCCTCGCGAAGAGCCAGACAAGAACTATGTAAAACGAGTCATCGGTATGCCCGGGGATCGCATTCGCATTCGCAATCTGAATCTATGCAATCCGGAAATCCCAGTAGAGCGAGTGGCGAATCCGGAATATACCTGCGATGAAACCGAGAACCTGGATCGCTACCGATCGCCGGACATTGCATACGTGGAGTATCGTCCCGCAGACTCCGGTGAATGGAAACACTTTACCTATCGGGAACTGGGGCCCGAGGAGTCGCGAGCCATTCTCGAAGATTCCGATTCTACCTCTGTTCTGCATCCGGAAGTTGTGCCGGGTATACAGACCGATGTGCCTGTGGTATTGGAAGAAAACATCGAGGGCAAGAAGCATTATATAGTAGAAAGATATCATTACATGGGCGCAGACATTGCGCCTTCCATGTGCCCCGCCATTAGTACCACGGGTTGCGTGCTCGAACCAAATCGCTACTTCGTAATGGGTGATAATCGGGATGATAGCAAGGATTCGCGATTCACGGGAGTGGGTCCCATCGAACGAAGCACAATCCTGGGTAAAGCTTTGATCATCTACTTTAGCATCGATTGGCGCGATCGCATCTGCCATGATTTTGATGCCAGCATGGCCGGCGGGATTGGAATCCACGCATTTAAACTAAAAGATTTTACAGTGGATGATCAAATTGCCCATTGTTCGCCGATTGATCGAATGCAGGATGCGGAGACTCTCTGGCAATACCTGGTGCGTACTGTTTTATATCGAATCCCCCGAATGGATGTGCGTTGGAGTCGTCTGGGTCAGATACTTCATTGATGGATGATGTCCGGGCCGGGAAGGTCGAAAGAGCAGGGTCTTTCCAATTCGTTTGCCTTCCACGGGAATAGCAGGAATCGGCCCCGCCTCCTGCACAGCCATAAATCGTCGCAGGGTCTGAAATGCCTCCCTGCGCGAAGCGGCCAGGCAGGCAAGGTTAGATTGGTTTGCGTAGGCCACATAAGAGCCTTCGCATGTACGTATAAATCGAATCTGTTGCATCCATTCACAGGAATCGGTAGTACATTGAGGTAGCTTTCCCATTTTTTATGAGCCCGACTCGATCCAAAAAGCCCATGTTTGTATTTCCGCCGAACTTCGGAAGTTACCTGGCTGTTGTTTTTGAGTTTTTCGGTTTTCTGGGCCTGGGGGGCGTGGGCGGTTATGTAGCCCAGGAGTATTTATGGCCGGAGCATTCGGCCTGGATATTCCCGGTGGTTTTTCTTTCAATGTTTGGGCTCGGTTTGTGGTTTATGGTCCGGCAGGCAAAGCGAGTTGCTGAAAAGACCGAGTCCTCCGACTTTTCGACCAGGGATGCAATGCCCCCGACTCTGGATCCAGATACTGTCAGCAAACAAATGCAAGCACTGGACGAGCGCTTCGCGCGCTTGCCGAATCGCCGACCGGGCCGCAAAGAGAGCGGAGCGGATGATTCCTGAACCGCGAATCAGATCTGCGGGACCGGTCGCCCGTAATGCTCCAGGCTACAGCGGTGACAAATCCCAAACACCAGAGAGCGGGTGGAAAGCAGCCTTCCGGAAGCATCGCTGGGCCATGGCTTTTCTTGCCTTATTTTGTATTCCAGGCTGGTATTTAAGTCTGGTTGTGGACCCGGACTTTCCTTCCAGAATGCGTTTTTATATCTTTCTTCTCTTATTTATAGGTGGTCCTCCGTTCCTCTGGGGCTGGCTTTTACTCAAGGACCGTTTCGCGCTGATTGGTACAATCCTGGTTCCGGCCGGCTTTGGTGCCCGAATCGTCATTCTTGCGCTCCTCTATTTTTCCTTCGATGATCCAGGGTTGCGTAATCGCGCCATGGTGGTTTTTCTAGTGGGGCTTGGAGCGTTCCTGGTTTTTGAAGTTGCCAGTGTCCTCCGGGTGGGAATTTATGGCCGCGGGCGGACATAAGCCCCATTGCCTTCGCTTGCTTTCACTTGACGCAAAGGCATTGTTCTTCCGAATGCCAGCAGGCTCTTCGGGAGTCGGATGGACGCCAGGCGCCATCCAGAACGCTTGAACTGGTTTTACAGGAATGCCAAAACGAATCATTAGTTCCATCCTTCTGATCACCATGCTAACTGGCGGAGCTGTCTTCGCAGAAACGGAAGGCCACGATACCGGCGTCGAGCACGGTACCGAGCACCATGGAGAAGAAAAGTTTGATCTGCAAAAGCTCCTCGTGCACCACCTGATGGATTCGGTGATTATCGAGTGGCAGCCCGGTGGCACCCGGGTATATGAGGACGAGAATCCCGAGGCGTTCAACGCCAGCACCAGTTTCAAGCGCTATACCTTTCGCGATGAAGAAGGTCGGCTCTACAAATATGAGGGCGGCCTGCCCATGCACATCACCCGTCGGGTATCAATGATGTTCATAGTGGCCATTCTAATTCTGGCCATCTTTATCCCTGCCGCGCGCAAGATTGCATCCAATCCGCAGCGGGTTCAGGGTCGATTCGCGGGCGCGGTAGAAGCCATAATCAACTATCTGCGAAAGGATGTCGCCGAAGCGAATATGCACCATCCCACGCCCGGATACATTGGCTACGTTATTACATCCTTTCTATTCATACTATTCTGCAACTTGCTCGGATTGTTCCCCCCATTCGGGGAGATGGTGCTCATGGCCAAGAATCTGGTAATGGGTAATCCAATAGCGCATCATGCAGCCATCGGAGAAACCGAATCTGCGCTACTGATGATCTGGCCCGGTATTACAGTGACGGGCGATGTGGCGGTGACTGTCTCACTTGCTGCAATTACAACCATCCTGATCTATGTTGCTGGATTTCATTATCAGGGATACAAGTTCATCTGGCATTCGGTGCCGGCGGGGGTTCCCTTCTGGCTGTATCCGCTGCTTTGGCCCATCGAGTTCATTATCGGTCCCATCGCCAAAGGCTTCGCATTGACCATGCGACTTCTGGCAAACATGACAGCCGGCCACGTTCTACTACTTGTTATCGCGGGATTCATTTTTCAGGTGCAAACCTGGTGGATGCCCATCATCTCAGTCAGCGGTATGACAGCTCTGTATGTGCTGGAGCTTCTGGTGGCCGTGCTGCAGGCATTTATCTTTTCGTTGCTGTCGGCCATCTTTATTGGGCTGAGCATGCATCGCCACTAGGCATCAGGAACATCGCAATCAATTTTATAGGATTCTAAAAGGACAACTGGAGGATAGAATGATCAGCTTAGCATTTGTTGGAGTAGGGCTCGGAATTGGTCTCGTGATCATCGGGGCTGGTATTGGTATCGGAAGAATTGGCGAAGGCGCCACACAGGGCATTAGCCGTCAGCCCGAGTCATCAGGTGCCATTACGGTAGCCATGATTATTTCTGCCGCTTTGATCGAAGGTGCTGCACTTTTCGCGCTGGTAATCGGCTTTCAAATGAGTTCCAACCTTAACGGAACACTTCTGAAAGAACTGGGACAACAGCAAAACACCACTATCATCGAAGAGCAGGGAAGATAAGGTTTAGGCAGGTATAGGAGGATCAGTATGTTGGATTTCATCGCAGCACAGGGAGGCATCTCATTACTTGAGGTAAATCCGGGTTTGGCGATCTGGACCACGGTAGTGTTTCTGCTGATCCTCTTCATTCTGCAGAAATTTGCCTGGAAGCCGATCACTTCTGCCCTGGACGAAAGGGCCAATAAAGTCCATGAAGATCTAGATAGAGCCGACCGCATTCGCAAGGATGCGGAGGCAAAACTAGAGGAATACATGGAGAAACTAAATGGCCTGAAAGAAGAAGGCCAGGAGATTGTTGCCGAGGCTCGGAAAGATGCCGAAGGACTTCGCAACGAAATCCTGGATTCTGCTCGAAAAGAAGCGGAACAAATCCGGGAAAGAAGTAGAAAAGAGATCGATCTGGCAATGGATGCGGCTCTGGATCAGTTGCACAAAGAGGTTACGACCCTATCTGTGCAGATTGCATCGCAGGTGCTGGGCAAAGCGCTTTCGGAAAAGGAACATAAGGATCTCATCGAGCAATCTGTTCGTTCCATCCGAGGTCTACAGAACTAGGCGGGCCTGCCGGCCCGTAAGGCTTTCCGGAGATTTCCGGACGCAAAACTTTTTAAGGCGCTCCATGCGCACAAAGGTCTTTCATGAGTGAAGAGAAAATAGGAAACCTGTACGCAGAGGCTCTTCTGGATCTGGCTGGCGATAAGGCAGTAGATGTGGAAGATGAGCTCCAATCGGTAAACAAGGCCCTGCATCAGGAACCCATGGTCTGGAAATTCTTTGCTGCTCCGGTCATCGAAGACGGGCAGAAGCTGGAACTTTTGAAGAAAGTTCTAAAAGGGA